>JBOHQZ010000846.1:0-3356 GCA_050732275.1 bacterium | reverse complement strand
AGTATCCACCGTGTTGCAAACGGCGCAACATTGCCACGACCTTCGCCCACATTCACAACGTGCGCCGCATGCGGCTGGTGATGTCTGACAAGGACAAGACAGCGCCACCCAAGCTTGATCGCGCGGAGGTGACAATTGAAGAGGTGAGGGAGGCGCTCGCCCACAGCGCGAAAGCGATGGTGCGACTCATCGAACGCTCACCGGAAACCGGCGGCCATGTTTATAATCATCGCCCGGATGTCGTCGCTCTCGTTTGCGCTGCGATCACGCACGAAGCTCACCACCGCGGCCAGATTTGCCATTGGGCCCGTGAGCTTGGCGCACCGATCACGCCGGAGCAGCAACTCAAGCTCTGGGAGTGGGACAAGCGGTGGAAGGAGGTTGCGAATGATTCGTAGCGCAGCAACTTGACGCAACCCTACGGGCGCAGCCAAAGCAGTCAAACCGCGAATTAATGCTAATCAACGCGAATAAAAAAGTAGCGTGCATTCGCGTGAATTAGCGGTTCGTTAAAAAATCTCTAAAACTTAATACGTGATTGCGTGATGCAGTCAAAACTTTTTCAAGGAGAAAATACCCATGTTCGCCGGAAAAAGCTGGGACGAGTGGATTCGCCAGTATGCGCAGAGCCACCAAAATTCGGTTAACCGAATTTGCCATACGATCGGCATCCCACTCATTGCCATTTCGATTTTGCTTTTCGTCGCGTCGCCTTTTGTACACAATCTATGGCAGGTAGCGCTGCTGTTGTTCGTAGTGGGGTGGATTTTTCAGTTCGTTGGACATTGGTTCGAGGGCAAGCCGCCGGAGTTTTTACGGGACTGGCGCTTTCTGTTCGTCGGGCTGCGCTGGTGGGCGGCAAAAATCCGCGGGCGCGCCTAAACGAAACAAGTAGATGAATTTTGCAACGAAAAGGGAACCCTGCGGGCGCAGCCGCAACGAAAAAAAGTCTTTAAAATTGCGGTTTCTATTTTTCACCTTATCAACGCGGAGGGTTTTATGAAACGATTCGTTATGCGAGTGATCCTGTTGTTGGCTCTCGCGATATTTCTTGTGGCGTGGTTTAGTGTCGCGACCGCCGGCACCACCGGCAAGCTGGCCGGCGAGGTGAAAGACAAGGAAACGGGCGAGCCGCTGCCGGGCGTCAACGTCGTTTTGGAAGGGACGACGATCGGCGGCGTGACGGATTTGAATGGGCGTTACTACATTCTGCTCATCGCCCCGGGAACTTACAATGTTACCGCCTCGCTCATCGGCTATCAGACCGTGCAAATTTCCAACGTGAAAGTCAATGTCGATCTGACCACGACGATCAATTTCTCGCTTTCTTCCAAAACGTTGGAGCTGGGCGATAAAATTGTAATCGTCGCGGAGCGGCCGCTGATTCAAAAGGACGGCGTCACCACCATGCAAGTTATCGATTCCGAGCTGGCGGAGAGCATGGTGGCGGATGATTTCAAAGATATTCTGACGCTCAATTCCGGCATTACGACGACGCAGATTCGCGATGTCAGCTTCGCGGAAGATGCGGCAACCGGGGAAGGGCTTTTTTACGTTCGCGGCAGCCGCGGCAATGAGCTGGCTTTCATGGTCGACGGCGTCTACGTGCGCGATGGCTTTTCCAACGGTTTGGGGACGGAGATCGCCAACAATGCGATTGAGGAGCTGCAGGTGATTACCGGCAACTTTAATGCGGAGTATGGCCAGGCATTAAGCGGGGTTTTGAACATCACCACCCAGGAGGGCGGCGGCAAATCCTCCTTCCGCGTGCGCGGACTGACCGACACCTTTTTCGGCAAGCGCTCTAGGGAATATTCCTTTATCGAACGCGACCGACAAATTCAGGAGCTTGGCCGCCTCAAAGCGGCGAATTGGGGGACGAATAATATTCAGGCCAATATCGGCGGGCCGGTCCCTGGTTTTGGCAACAGGCTGAAATATTTTCTCTCCAGCGAGTACTTCGAGAGCGATGGCTATATCGGCTCTCTGCAAAACGAAATCGCCCGGCGTGGCTCGGCCAAGCTCACCATTTCGCCGTCCAGGGTGATCAAGCTGAACTTGAGCAGCAATATCAACAGCGAAGAGCTGCAAATTTACGAGCATGCCTTTGCACACGACGGCGTTGGGTCGGGAATTGGCGCGCGTCCCGACGATCCACCGAATAATTTGTCGGGCAACGACCGCATCAGCACGCGCGTCTATCAAGCCATCGTGAGCTGGACCCACACGCTGAGCGCCAGCGCCTTTTACGAGGTCAAGCTCAACCGATTTTCCCGGCAGTATTATGATCGGGTCAGCGCCGATCCGCAGGATTATTCTGGCGTGAATCAAATCCGTTTCAACGACGGCGAGGATTTTATTCTGAGGGGTTATGATCCGCGCTTCTTCGATCAGGAAGACCGCGTGCTGCAAGCCAAATTTGACCTCACCTATCAGGCCAACATCAATCATGGCCTCAAAGCCGGCTTCGACATCGCCAAGCACCGCGTCTGGCGCCATCAGATTTTGCCGGGCGGTGACATTTTCAGCATTATCAAAACCGACATGTACACGTTTCGCCCGGTCGAGGTGGCGGCCTACGTTCAAGACAAAATGGAATTCAAAGATTTGGTGATCAACGTTGGCCTGCGGTTCGATTATTTTGCGCCCAAGGACAGCTTTGAAGTGGAAGAGGAGCGAAACAAGTCGCGCCCCAGACGGGAATTGGCCTCCGATAAATACACTTTCAGCCCGCGCCTTGGCATTGCCCATCCGATTTCCGATAGAGCCAATTTGCATTTTTCCTACGGCCATTTCTATCAAGTGCCGGAGTACGACAAGCTGGTCTACAATCACCGCCGTGACATCGGCATTTTTCGCCCGACCATTGGCAATCCGAATTTGAAACCGCAAAAGACCATCGCTTTTGAAGTCGGCTGGGATCAACAGTTGACTGACAATCTGGCCTTTACCATCACCGGTTTTTACAAAGATATCGAGAATCTGGTGGCGAGCGATACTTATCCCAATTCGGTGACTTATTATATCAACCAGGACTATGCAAATTCCCGCGGCATCGAGCTCAATTTGCGCAGCCGCCGGGTGAGCCATTTTCAAGCTTTTTTCAGCTACACGCTTTCGCGCGCCGAGGGCAATAGCTCCAATCCGCTTGATCGGCGTTCCGATCTTTTGGCGCGTCCGCCTCGCGAGCCTCTCAAGGAGCTTATCACACTCGATTGGGATCGGCCGCACAGCTTCAATTTCAATCTTGATTTTCGCTATGGCAAGGGCGAAGGGCCTCGCTTTGGCAGCTCCCAGTGGCTCCAAAACTTCGGCGTCAATCTCACCGGCCGTTTTCAAAGTGGTTTGCCGTACAC
>JBOHQZ010000845.1:0-3364 GCA_050732275.1 bacterium | reverse complement strand
CCCCGCCAATTTCTCTCAAGCGATCTCGCGGTTCTCGTTTATCTGGCGCTGGCCAAACTGCTCATTCATTTTTTGACCAACGGCCAATACGGCTATTTCCGCGATGAGTTTTACTTCATCGCCTGCAGCGAGCATCTCGATTGGGGCTACGTCGATCAGCCGCCGCTTATCGCCTGGCAGACTTATCTCACGCGCATGCTGTTGGGCGACTCACTTTTCGCGTTGCGCTTTCTGCCGGCAGTATTTGGCGCAGTTAAAGTTTTTGTCACCGGCTTGATGGCGCGCGAGCTGGGCGGCGGCCGGTTCGCGCAAATCCTGGCGGCCTCAGCTGCGATCATCGCGTCGGTCTTTATGGGAGTCGATTCGATCTTGACGATGAATGCGCTTGACCAGCTTTTGTGGGTGCTGGGGGCTTATATTCTCATTCGCTTGTTGAAAACCGGGAATCCCAAGCTTTGGCTCTGGTTTGGCGCCGTCGCTGGAATTGGGTTGATGAACAAATTGAGCCTCTTGTTCTTTGGTTTTGCACTCGTGGCCGCTTTACTGTTGACCCCCAATCGAAAATATTTTGCCAACAAATGGTTATGGTTGGGCGGCTTGATCGCTCTCGTTATTTTTTCGCCGTACCTCATTTGGCAAATCAAGCACGGCTGGCCGACGTTGGGATTTTACGGAACTTACGCCGAAGGCAAAACCTATCCGGTTTCGCCGCCGGAGTTTCTGCTGCAGCAGATTCTAACGATGAACCCGCATACGCTGCCGCTATGGCTGGCCGGACTTTACTTTTATTTTTTCACCAAGGAGGGCAAACCGTACCGGTTGCTGGGATGGATTTACATTGTGCTCTACGTCGTCTTCACTCTCCAAAAGGCAAAATTTTATTTTCTTTCTCCGGCTTGTCCGATGCTCTTTGCCGGCGGCGCGTTGGTGAGCGAGAAGTTCTTTCTTCGGCAGCGCTGGAATTGGGCAAGACCGGCGTATATTGCCTTTTTGATTATCGGCGGATTGATCGCGGCGCCGCTGGCCATGCCGGTGCTGCCGGTTGAAGCCTACGTCAAATACGCGCGTTTCTTTGGCAGCGCCGCAGACGTGAAAACGGAGCGGCATCAACAAGCCAAGCTGCCGCAAGGTTTCGCCGACATGTTCGGCTGGGAAGAGATGGTCGCGACCGTCGCGAAAGTTTATCACAATTTGCCGCCGGAAGATCAGGCCAAAGCTTGCATCTCTGTCGGCAATTACGGTGAAGCCGGCGCCATCGATTTCTTCGGCAAAAAATACAATCTTCCCAAAGCCATCTGCGGCCACAACAATTACTGGCTTTGGGGGCCGCGCGATTGCACCGGCGAAGTAATCATCGAGCTGGGAGGAACTGAAGAAGGGCTTAAAAACGTTTTTCACGAAGTCGAATTGGCCGCGATTTTCACCAACGCGTATTGCATGCCTTACGAAAACAATTTGCCGATTTTCATTTGCCGCCGGCTCAAAATTCCTGTTGCCGAAGCTTGGCGGTTGAACAAAACCTTTAATTGAATGCGATCTCTGCAAAGAAAAATTTCCATGACTTACGATCACGCTCAATACAAAACCCGTCTTTTTATCCTGAGCTTTATTTTGATGCCATTGCCGGGCTTGGTGACGGCGCAAACGTATCGGGTTTATTTCGGCGACATGCATTCGCATTCGTCGCTTTCCTGGGATGCCAGAGCCGGCTCGAAGATGCCCGCCCAGGCTTATGCCTATGCCAAACATGTCGCCCAAATCGATTTTCTCGCCATCAGCGATCACACCAACGGCCTGCCGCAAATCAACTACGAGAAAATTCGAGCTGCTGCGGCTGCATACGATGATCCCGACAGCCAATTCGTCGCCATCGCCGGGCAAGAGCTGGGAAGCCTCGGCGGCACCGGCTACGGCCACATGAATATTTTCGAAGCACCGACGATTGCCGGCAACGGACTCGACAACGACGAGATTCGCTACAATCTCAACATGGCGTATCAATTCATTATCAACAACCGCGTCTCCGGGCAGTTCAATCACCCCTCGACAGAAAATGGCAATTCCAACTTTCTCAATTTCAATTACGACTCCGCAGCGGATCCGTTCATAACGAGCCTGGAAGTGATCAACGGTACGCGTTCGACGAATTTCGAGCGTTATTATCTTTTGGCATTGCAAAAGGGCTGGCACGTCGGCGGGCTCGGCGACCAAGATAATCATGGACCGAATTACGGCGATCTCAGGTCAACGGACGGCGACATTTATCTCACCGGCGTGCTGGCCGACTCGCTGACCAAGCCGAAAATCCTCGCAGCGATTCGCGCCCACCGGACCTACGCGTTTGAGACCAACCCGGCGAACGACCGAATTTATCTTGATGAGTTTACCGCCGACGGCCATTGGATGGGAGAAATTTTTAACGATGGCGATGATCGTGTGACGTTGCGTCTCTCGGCGCATGCCTCGCCGGCAACCAACACACGCTTTCGGCAGGCGCAAATTTACCGCAACGGTTTTCTTTTGGCGTGGAAAAATTTGAGCGCGCCAAGCTTTGCTTGGATCGTGGAAGACACCAATTCCACCGGCAACCATTATTATTTCGCCAAACTCGTGCAGGAAGACGGCGACCTGTTGTGGACAAGCCCGATTTGGGTGAATAGTCCGGGCGCACCGCCGGTCGAGCCGGGTCAAGTGACGATTCGCAGCTTGCAACAAAATTTCAGTGACGGCGTGCCGCAGAGTTTCGGCTGGGCCAATGTGAAAGTGCGTGGCGTTGCCACCGCCGGAACGCATTTTGGCGAAGAAGGTCCCGGTTACTTGCAAGATTCCACCGGCGGCATAGCAATTTTCGGCGGTGATTTTTCCAAAACGGTGGCGGCGTTCATCGGCCCGCCTAATGCTTTTGAGATGGAGGTGATTGGCGGTGTAACCCAATTTAATGGGTCACTTGAGATCACCCCTTATGCCGTGCGGCGAATTAGCGTGAAACCGGCCATCACCCCACGATTAGTAACGACCGGTCAGATTGCGGTTAACGGTGAGAGTTTGGAAGGTTTATTGGTGAGAATTGTGGGCGCCAATATCGTTTCGGGAAATTTCCCACCCACCGGCGCGAGCGGCAATCTCGTCATCGACGACGGCAGCGGACGGTGTGCTCTGCGCATCGACAGCGACACCGACATTGACGGGCAGCCGACACCAACCGGCAAAATCGACATCATCGGCATTGTCAATCAGTTCGATTCTACCGTGCCGTACACGGATGGCTATCAGTTGCTGCCGAGACGAATGGCGGATATTTCTCCTCGCACCGGGGTCGGCGACGATAATAGTGAGGTGCCACGACAATTTCAGTTGTCGCAGA
>JBOHQZ010000844.1:0-3373 GCA_050732275.1 bacterium | reverse complement strand
ACCGCGCAATGGCGCATCTTTTTGAAAACGCCGGCCGCCAGCGACACGCGCGAATTGCTGCCAGTCACGGTGACGCACGAGTTGGCGCATCTTTGTCTCGCCGAACTCGCAACACCTACCCAAACACTTGAGGCGAGGCCTAATTCGTTGCCGCGCTGGTTCAACGAAGGCGCAGCCATCTTGCTTTCCGGTGAGCCGCGTTATTCCGATCCCACGCTCATTTCTCGCGGCCTGCTCACCAACTCGCTTGTCGAGTTTGACGAGATCGACGATCTGCTCTCGTTTCATAGCGCTCGCGCGGGGCTGGCGTATGCCGAGAGTTATCACGCGGTGCATTTCATGATCACCCGCTTCGGCGCAGATGCGGTGCGCCAATTTGCCCAAGCCTTTGGCGCACACCACGACGCGCGAAAAGCTTTTCACGCCGCTTTTAACGAAGATTTGTGGGATTTCGAAGTGGCATATTTCGATTACTTGCGCCAGCATTTTCGCTGGTATTTTTTGCTGGACGAGTCGTTTCTCTTCGGCATGGTGATCGTGATTCTGCTCATCGCCGGCTTTTTAATCACCCGTCGCCGCGCGAGGAGGAAGATGAAAGAATGGGAGAAGGATGATGGTGAGGAGCAGGAAAATTTCCCGCCTGAAAGCGATGAGAGTAAAAACTGACTATGTAACTTCAACTTGCCGCAGGCAAATCAGTCAACCGCGAATTAACGCCGATCAACGCGAATAAAAATTAGCCTGCATTTGCGTGATTTATCGGTTCATTATCTTTCCCATCGCGTCCACGGTTTTTCGCGCTTGTCCATTCCCTCCGCGGTTCACAGCACCACCCGAAACCTCGTCCCCTTTCCAGCCTCACTTTCCACTTCGATGCTGCCGCCGTGTTCCTCGACGATGCGTTTCACCATCACCAATCCCAAGCCGGAGCCTTCACGCTTGGTGGTGAAATTCGGCTCGAAAAGATGCTGCTGCACTTCGGGAACGAGGCCGGGGCCGTTGTCGGTTATTTCGAGAAAAGCCCGCTCATTTTGGTGCCGCGTCACAATCCGAACTTCGCAACGTTTGTTCGGTGGTGTGGCCTCGAGCGCGTTCTTGAGCAAATTGTTGAGCAGGCGCTTGATTTGCTCGCGATCGAGGGGCCGCGACGGCAACTCCGGATCGAGATCGAGATGAATGTTCATGCGATCCGAGCTGTTAGCTTCGTGCAAGCGCGCCGTCATCTGCACGACTTCATTCAAATTACCCATCACCAGCTCGGCGCGCGGCAATCGCGCAAATTCGGAAAACTCTTCGGCGAGACGCCGCAGCCCGGCCAATTCCTCATCGATGCTTTGAAAAGATTCTCCGACTGTCTTTTGAAAATCAACGCCACCGCGAGGCGAAGCCGATTCCTTGTCATCACCGTTTGGCAAACGCTGCCGCAAACGGTACAACGCCAATTGCAGCGTCGTCAGCGGATTCTTGATCTCGTGTGAAACCTGGCGTGCCACCCCACGCCACGCCGCCAATCGTTCGCTCGCGATCAAATTTTCCCGGCTGACACGCAGGTCCTCGATCATTTGGTTGAACGAATCCACCAGCACGCCGATCTCGTCGCGCGCCGGAATATCGGCGCGCGCGTGCAAGTTTCCGCCAGCGACTTCGCCCATCGTCGCCGTCAACCCCTCGATGGGCCGGCTGAGATTTTGCGAAAAGCGGCGCGCCACGTAAACGGAAAAACCGCTCAACAGCATGATCAACAGCACTGCTGCACTCCAGAGCACCTTGTCTTGCAATAATCTTTCTTTCATCAGCGCCAGCGTGTTGTAAACGCGCGCCGCCTCCGCCAGCTCGTTTTTGGCCGCGAGCAGCGCGGGTTCCACCGGAATGCTGATCACGACCATCTCGGCGATTGGCTTGGGCGCCGTCTTTAAAAGAGAATCGGGCTTTCCATTTTCGCCGCCCTGATGATTGGCAGAATGCCGGGGCAACCAAACCCGGCAATGCGTAGCCGCCGCAGTCGAATCGCCGGCGCCGTTGTTTTGAACCTGATACATCTCGCTGCCGGTTTGTCCCCAAACTTCATTGATGCGATCGACGCCAAAACCCAGGCCGCGTTGCCGGGCATCAGCATTGGCGCCCACCACGGAAACAAGCTGCGCCCGCACGCTATCACGCCTCCACGTCAGGTAAAAATCGATTTGCCATTTCGCCAGCAGCGCCGGTGTCAAAACGGCTTCGCGAGTGGCGCTTTCAAACAAGTGTGCGCGCGCTTCCAATTGCTGCTTGACGGCTTCGAGACCCTGGCGCAACGACCTTTCTATTTTCGGCACCAGCAGAATTTCCATGCTGCTCGTGTACAACGAGCTGACGAGAAAGATCAGCGGCACGGCCGGAACCAATGCAAAGAACAAAAATAAAATGGTGAGCCGCACTTGAAAGTGTCCCGACTTTCCCTTTTTGTTTTTTTTAAATGGAAAATCGGGACGCCACCACAGATAGCTCAAATAACCGGCGAGAATGATCAGCGTACCCGCAAACCAGAGGAAAAAGATTTCCATCTTGGGATTTCAGTTCGATAAGAAAACGAAACTGTTTTGACGTTAAAACTGAAATCCAACGGATAAAAGCTGCCAACGAATTCACGGTTATACTCGTGAGCTTTTTATTTGTATCCGTTGGCAGCTTTTATCCGTTGGTGAGTTTACGTGAGATTCTCACCCCACCAGCCGCTTGCGCTTGAGCAAATATTGCATCAGCGCCCGGTCGAAATCCGTGGCCGTATCCATCAGCGTGTAGTCGATCTGGTTTTCCCGGCACTGGCGCTTGAACCAGGCGAGGTATTCGTCGATCTCCTTCTGCACTGCGGTGCGGAGATGATGCGGTTGCGTCGGCAATTGCGTGCCGGACTCGACGTCTTGAAAGATGGCGTCGTCGCGGAAATCGAAGCGATAGTCGAGCGGGTCGAGAATTTGAAAAACCAGCACCTCGTGTTTGCGATGCCGGAAATGCTTCAAGCCGGCCAGCATTTGGGCTGGCTCGGTGTCCAAATCGCGCGGCAGAAAATCCGAGAGCACGATGATGAGGCCGCGGCGCTTGATCTGTTCCGCAATCTGGTGCAGCGACGTGGTCCAATTCGCCGCGCCGGCGGGCCTGGCATTCTCCAGCTCGCCGAGCAGCGGCGTCAAATAGCTTTGCACCGAGCGCGGCGGCAGATAGCGGGAGATACGCTCGTTGAACAGCATCAACCCCACGGCGTCGCGCTGGTGGATCATCAAATAGCTCAACGCCGCGGCGAGATAGCTGGCGTAATCGAACTTGCTGACTTTGCCGGCGTCGGCGATTCCCATTGACGCGGATTGGTCAACGAGAATGTAACATTTGAGATTGG
>JBOHQZ010000843.1:0-3386 GCA_050732275.1 bacterium | reverse complement strand
CGTTGTGCTGAGCGGGCGGTGGCGAGGTTCATAAAGTTGATGCAGGCAATGAGCAACACAAACACGGCGATCGCAGAAAAAATGTAGACGTATCGGATGACGCCGTCATTGCCGGAAGTGCCGTAAAGGTGGATACGCGTGATCGGCTGCAGCCGTGGCACGACATTGCTGGCGACATCCGGCTCGCGATGGCGCTTGATGAAGGCCGGCAGTTGTTCGGCATTGAGCTGCTCCACCGCCGCGCCCTTGGCCAAACGCACGTAGGTAGCAACCCCTGGCCACCACCAGCTCGTGAATTCCGGCATGTTATAAAACTTATTGATCACCGGGAATGCGGCCACACAATCAAACTTGAGATGCGTGTTATCCGGGACATTGGCGATCACACCGGTGACTTGCAAATCGAAGCGATGGTCAATACGCAGCGTTTTGCCGAGGGGATTTTCTTCACCGAAGCATTTTTCAGCCATGGCGGCGGTGAGCACGATGGACAGAGGGTTATTGAGAGCATGCGCCGGGCTGCCCTGAATGAAGCTGAATGAGAAAACCTCAAAAAAAGTGGAATCCGCATATCCGAAGCGATCTTCCTGAAAACGAATCGGCGCCGGCTCTTTAACGTAGCTCACCAGCGTGCTTTTAAAATAAAGACGCGTCGCGCGTTCCACCGCGGCAATCTCCCGTTCGAGATTCGGCCCCATTGGTGTGCCCGTCACCGGCCAGACGTCGCCGCTGCCCCAATGCACGTCTTGCACAACCCGGTAGAGACGATCGCTATTTTTGAAAAAGCGCTCGTAGCTGAGCTGATGCTGAACGATAAGCAAAATCACGATGCAACAGGCCATGCCAATGGCGAGGCCGGCAATATTGATGAAGGAATAAGCTCTGTGCTTGAGCAAATTTCTGAAAGCGATTTTAAGGTAGTTTTTGAGCATAGTCAGTCCGAAGTCTTTTGTCCGAGGTCATTTTTTCTTTTTATCTGTTTGCCTCACTCATACCGCAACGCCTCCATCCCGAGAAACGGAATCGCCGCACTGAGACTTATTCGTATCTCAGTGCTTCGACCGGATTCGCCAGCGCCGCTTTGAGGGACTGAAAGCCGATCGTCAGAAACGCAATCGCGAGCGCGAGCACGCCTGCCAGCGCGAAAATCTCCCAGCCCACGTCAACACGATAAGCAAAATTCTGCAGCCATCTTTTCGTGGCGAAATAGGCCAGCGGGCAGGCCAGCACAAAAGCGACGAGCACCAGCTTGTTGAAAATCTTCGTGACCAGGAACACGATACTGGCTATGGAAGCGCCCAATGTTTTCCGGATGCCGATCTCTTTCGTGCGCTGCGCCACCATCAGCGAGGACAATCCGAACAATCCGAGGCACGCGATCAAAATCGCCAAGCCGGTAAAAGCGCCAGTGACAGCGCTCAGGCGGGTTTCGCTTTGATATAATTGATTTAAATTGTCATCGACGAAAAAGAACTCAAACGACCGGCCGGGGTCGAGGGCGCGCCATTGCGCGCGAATGTGATCCAATACCGTGGCCACATTTCCCGCTGCCAGCTTCACCGAGATCACGCGATGCGCATCGCTATTCGACGGGCGATAGAAATGCAAGACCGGCGCAACGGTGTTGGCCAGGGAAGCGAAATGATAGTCTTTGACCACGCCGATGACGCTGTAAACCGTCTCGCCGAGGCGAATCTGCCGGCCAACACCGTTGGGCCAACCGAGATCGCGCCGCGCCGCTTCATTCAAAATCAGCGACTGTTGCGCATCGGTGGCGGATTCATCCGAGAAATTCCGGCCTTCGCTGAATTGCATGCCGTAGGTCTCAAAGAAATGCGCATCCACCAAAGCCCGTCGCACGCGCAAACGTTGGGACTCGTCGCGATCGGTGGGATAAGCAAATGTAAACGAGTTCGGCCATCTTCCCGGCACTTGGATGGACGAAGCGGCCGAGAGAATGCCGCTGTGCCGGCGCAGCTCGTTCCTGAAAGTTTCGAGCCGCACCCGCGCTTCTTCGGGATTTCTGAAATCGGCAACCTGCACCGGAACGGCGACGATGTTCTCTTTATCGAACTGCAGATTGGCATTTTTCATGAATTGAATCTGCCGCCCCATCACGCCCGCGCCGATCATCAACACAATGGCCAAACAGAACTGCGCGACTACCAGGCCATAACGCAAGCGCAATCCGGCCGGCTTGGATTTGAGCCGGCCCTTCAGCGCCTCGCCCGGCCGGTGGCGCGAGAGCACGAACGCGGGATAGAATCCGGAGATCACACCTACCGTTAGCGCCAACGCGAGCAATCCAAGAATGTTTTGCGGATTTTGCCAATAATCGGTGCGGAGCTCAAGCCCATAAAGAGTATTGAAACTCGGCAAGACCATCTCCAAAAGGCACAGGCCGAAAAGCAACGCGAGCAGCACCATCAAAAGAGATTCTTGGAGAAATTGTTTGATCAGCTCGAGCCGCTGAGCGCCCAGGACTTTGCGCATGCCGATTTCACGAGCGCGCTCCAGCGAACGCGCCGTAGTCAGGTTCGTAAAATTGATCGCCGCGATGAGCAAGATGATCAGCGCCACGCCCAACAATATATAAGCATACGCGTGCGCGCCGGTAAGCTCGTTGTAGAGAGCCAAGAGCGGCGTCAATTTCAGCTTCATGCTTTTGTTGAGCCCTTCATTCCAGATTTTCGCGACGAAATTGGGAAGCTGCGTTTCCAATGCGGCAGGCGTGGCTTGCGGCGAAAGCTGAACGAAGGTCGACAACCACGATCTGCCCCATTCGTTTTTGTTCTCCTCATAAATCGGCGAGCTTTCTACTGGCACGAGGATATCGATTTGAATCTGCGAATTTTGCGGAATATCCTCCAATACGCCACGAATCACGTAATCGGCGTTGTACCCGATGGTGATGCGCTTGCCAATGGCCTCCTGGTCGCCAAAATATTTCCGCGCGATGGCTTTGGAAATGACTGCCGTGTGAAGATCGTTAAAAATCGCCGCCGCGTCTCCTTGCGCGAGCGGAAAGGTAAACATTTTGAAGAGCGCCGGATCGGCGTAGACGATGTTTTCCTGAAAGCGTTGCTCGCTAGCTTCGACCCAGTTGTTTTCATCCCACAAGCGCGCAGCGTTGGCGATGGCGGGATAGTCGGCCATGAGCGCCGAGGCCATCGGCAGCCAGGTATCGCGGGTAATCTGCGTGCCGGTCGGCGTGATACGTTCCTTGTAAACGAGATAAATTGACTTGGCATTTTTATGGAAGGTATCGTAAGTCAGCTCGTTGAGCGCGAACATATAAATGAGAATGCCCGCCGCCAACCCGATTCCCAAGCCGAAAATGTTGATGAAGGAATTGAGCTTGTACTTCATCAAATTGCGCAGCGCGA
>JBOHQZ010000842.1:0-3390 GCA_050732275.1 bacterium | reverse complement strand
GCCGCGAGCAGCAAGCCGGTGAGCGCGGCGACACCGCCGAGGAAAAAATATTCAACCGCCATGATGCGGAAAATTTGCCGGCGGTTGGCGCCGAGCGTGCGCAAGAGCACGCTTTCCTGAATGCGCTGATAGCGGCTCGTGATCACCGCGCCGGCGAGAACCAGCAGCCCGGTCATGATGCTGAATAACGCCATGAAACGAATCACGAACGACACTTTGCTCAAAACCGCGTCAACCGTGTTGAGAATGAGCGCGAGATCGATGCCGGAAACGTTCGGAAAGCGCTGCACCATGGCCTGCTGCAGCCGCGCGGATTGTGCGTTTGACTGCGCCCGGGTTACGATCACGTGAAATTGCGGCGCGCCTTCCAACACGCCATGCGGAAACAGCACGTAAAAGCTCGGCATCATGCGTTGCCAGTTGACTTCGCGCACGCTGCCGATTCTTGTGGCAATGGGTACGCCTTGCACGTCGAACATCAACTCATCTCCCACCTTGACTTTTAGTTCCTCGGCAATGTCTTTCTCCAGCGAAACATAAATCGTATCATTCGGTTGGTCCACGCGTTTCTGAAATTTTCCGGCAATGATCGTTTCATTGTCATTTAGGCTGTCGCGATAAGACGAGCGGTATTCGCGGCGCAGCGCCCATCCCGGAATCCCCGAGGTCGAGTCTTTCTGCAGCTCGCGCACGTCCTTGCCATTGATCTGCTCCAAACGCATCGTCACAATCGGCACCTGTTGCATCAGCGGCAAACCCTCGGCGCGAATGAGCGTAGCAACTTCGGCCTGCTGATCCGGCTGAATATCGAAAAAAACGAGATTGGGCTGTTGATCGGCGCCGGTCAATGAAACCTGCCGCAGCAGCGTATGTTGCGTGAGATAAAGCGTCGAGATCAAAAAAGCGCCGAAGCCGATGGCGAGCATCATCATCAATGTTTGGTTGTGCGGGCGAAACAGATTGGCCAATCCCTGCCGCCACGTGTAACTCCAACCGTCCGGAAAAAATTTTCGCGTGCAAACCGTCAGCAATTTCGCCGCGGCGCTGAGCAATCCGAATGCGGCGCCGACCGCCAGGGCGAAGATGAGGCCTTGCAGCCAGCCCTGCATTTGCCGCATCGCGAAACCGCTGACGGCGACGGCGATCAGCGCATACAGCAGCCAGCGCCATGAATCTTTATGAATGGCTGCGGCTTCATAATCCGAGCGCAACGTCAGCAGCGGCGAAATATTGCGAATGGAAATCAACGGCAACAGCGCGAAGAGCAAGGCCATGGCTAAACCGACGAGCATGCCTTCGCCGATGGCCGGCCACGAGATGGCCGCCTCGAGTTTCACGGGTAGAAAATCACCGAGCACTTTGGGCAGCAGCGTTTGGATATAAACGCCAATTGCCGCACCTAAAATTGAACCGATCACGCCCAGCGTCAGTGCTTGAATCAGGAAGATATTGAACGTCTGCCGGGTCGCCGCACCCAAACAACGCAGGACGGCAATCGCGCTCAATTTTTGTTTGATGTAGACATGAACGGCGCTCGCCACGCCGACGCTGCCGAGCAACAGCGCGATAAAGCCGACGAGGTTGAGGAAGTTCGTGAGATTCTGCATGGCTTCGCCCAAGTCCTCTTTGCGGCTGGCGACGGTTTCACTACGCAGCCGCTGCGCCTCGAGATGCGGTTTGATGGCTGCGACTAATTTTTTAACCTCGACTTCGCGACTAAATTTGAAATAGGCGGCGTAAGTGATTTGACTGCCGCGCTGCACCAACTGCGTTTGCTCGAGATAGGGGAGAGGGAAATAAACCCGCGGCCCGATAAAAGCGTTGGCGGCGGATTCGCCCGGCATTTTTTTGAGCCGGCCAACGATGCGAAACTGCACCGCGCCGACTTTGATCGAGTCGCCGACTGCCGCGCCATATTGCAGCATGAGCGCGTCATCCACCAACGCGTTTTGGCCGGTTCGAAATGACTGGGCCGCTGCTTCCGGCGCCGTCTCGAAGTCACCGTAAAAAGGAAAATCACCGGCAAGCGCGCGGATGCGAGCCAAGCGCGTGCCGTTGCTCTTGGGGAAATACACCATCGAGGCAAAACCCACTTCACGCGATTGCATGCCGCCGAGTGAATCAAACAACGCTTCGGTTTCCGGGGCAAAGGGCTGCCGGCTGCGAACCAATAGGTCCGCGCCTAAAAGTGATTTCGCCTGCTCGTCGATTGCAGCTTCGAGATTTTTGCCCAGCGAGCTGATAGCAACCAACGCGGCAATGCCCAGCGCGATCGAGGACATGAAGAGCAAAAGCCGCCGGCGGTGATTGCGGCTATCCCGCGCCGCCATCCGCCAAATCCAGGGATCGAAAAAGGAGAGCTTATTTGACATGATGAATACGCATAATCATTCTTTTACAAGTTCTTGTGTGCCCGCTAAACACGCGAAATACACTAAAAAGGCTTTTCGCGTTTTTCGTGTATCTCGTGGGCGCAAGTTCTAATGTAACGATGTATTCCCTCAGTGAAGGGGGGTAGCGCAGACATCTTGTCTGCAGTCTGGAAGACTGCGCTACGATTTTCCCCCTGTGACTGAGGCATTACGTAACGATGTAGAATTAGATTGCTTCTACCAACGTTTTCTCGGTATATTTATTGTTGGTCGGTTCGTCCACAATGACGACGCCGCCTTTCAAGCGAATAATGCGTTGCGTTTTTTGCGCCAATTCCAAATTGTGTGTCACCAGCACGAGGGTGGTACGCGCTTCGCGGTTCAAATCGAAGAGGAGATGTACGATCCGTTCGCTGGTTTCGGCGTCGAGATTACCGGTCGGCTCATCGGCAAAGAGAATTTTGGGGCGATTGATAAAGGCGCGCGCCAGGGCCACGCGTTGCTGCTCGCCGCCGGAAAGCTGCGCGGGGTAATGCTGCAAACGTTTTTCCAAACCGACGCGCTGCAACATGTCGGTGGCGCGGGCTTTGATTCGGCTTTCGCGCCGCAATTCGAGCGGCACCATGACGTTTTCCAGCGCGGTCAGGGTCGGCATGAGCTGAAAGTTTTGAAAAACAAACCCGACGTGCTCGTTGCGAACTTTGGCGCGTTCATCTTCGTTTAAATTTTCAAGCTCGATGCCGTTGATAGCCACGGAACCCGTGCTCGGGCGATCCAAGCCGGCGCACAAACCGAGCAAGGTCGTTTTGCCGCTGCCGGAAGGCCCGACGATGGCGCAGGTGGCGGCTTCCGGCAATGAAAAGGTGACGTGACTGAGCACGGTCAAAGTGCGATCACCGCTGATGTAACTTTTGCTTAAATTCTTGGCGCTTAAAACCGGAGAAGAAGTCATAACGAATTGAGATTGGTTGTTTGTAGCCATGAGTTTAGCCGTTTGAACCGGAGTGCAATGCTTTAG
>JBOHQZ010000841.1:0-3396 GCA_050732275.1 bacterium | reverse complement strand
TTCGTAAAAGCGACAAAACTTCGTGGCTTATTCTTTTTCTGGCAGCCATCGCTTCGGCGCTACATTCGCAGCCGCTCACTCTGTGCCAAGCCATCAACCTGGCTCTGGCGCACAACCAGACGATTCTTTTTAACGCGCGTGAAAGCCATACTTCGAATCAGGCAGCGTTGGCAATGACAGAAGCCGCTTACAGTTATCATTTGGATTTTTCTCTTGCTACTACGCGCAGCTATGCCAAAACCGCTTTCGAGGCGCTGAATAGCAGCCTATTTTCACAGGTGACGGAAACGCAAAACCTGATACCTAAATTCGGCCTCTCGCGTTCTTTGCTGACGCCATTCGGCAGCCACACCACGCTCGGTTTCGGTTTGACCACTAATGTTGTGGGGTTGCCATCGCGCTCGTATCAACTCGTGCCGCAATTCTCCATTAACTTTCTGCAACCTTTGGGACTGGCCGGCATGTCAGCCGGACACCAAGACATCGTGCGCGCGCGTGCGGGCTTTTTCAGTGCTGAATTGGGATTCCAAATGCAACAAGAGCAGTTGATCATCGCTGTTGTCAACGGCTATTTTCAACTGTGGCTGGCATTCCGCGACATCGAGCGAGCGAAGCGAGAGTTGGAATCGGCGCAACGAGTTTTGCAGATTGCCGAGCTGCGGCTGCGAGCCAAAAGCGTGGCAGAGTCCGAAGTGCTCAACAGCCGGGTGCAATACGTCAGCGCCGAAGACAATTTGGTGGTGGCCGAGAACCAATTGCAGAATCAACGCCGCAGCTTTGCGCAACTGCTCGGGCAAGATTCTTTGCAGACAACCGCCACGCTTGTTGACTCCATTGTCATGGACACAATCCAAGTTGAGTTGAGTGACGCCGTTGCGCAGGCGTTGGCGAATCGTCGGGAAATTCGTCAGGCCAAGATCAGTCTCGAGCTGGCCGAGCTTGGTGTTGCCGTCGCAGCCAGCAGCAACGATCCGGTTTTGCATCTCAACGGCAGTTACAGCCTCAGCTCGAAAAATGATCCCTCGCCGTGGGACGCATTTGGCCAATACCCTTCGAGCGCGTGGAGCGTGCAAGCGAGCGTGTCTTTTCCGCTGCTCGACGGCGGGGCCGCCAAGAGCCAGCTTGACATCGCGCAAAGCTCCCGCAATATTCAGCAAAATAATTTGCAATTGCTGCGACAGAATATCGCGCTGGAAGTCGAACAAATCTGGCGTGGTTTAAAATTGAACGAGCGACGCATGGGCACACTGGCGCTCAACGTGCAAATTGCCGAAGAAGCGCTCAAAATTGCCGAGTTGCGTTTTCAGCATGGCCAAATTTCTTCCAACGAAGTCGAGCAAGTGCGCAGCCGCTATCTCGCCACGCAGGAAAGTCTGAATAGTACACGAGTCAATTATAAAATCCAGAGCGCGGTACTGGCACAGGCGATGGGGAGGCTGGAGGAGTGGGTGGAGAGGCAGTAGCCAGTAGCACTGGCAGCAGCAGTGGGCAAGGGGCAAGTTGCAAGTATGCAAGTTTGCAATCGGCATGGGAAAGAATGGTTTCGAGGCTGCTTCAGCAGCCTTCCATTTTTTAGCGCGGTCGCTTTAGCGCCGCGCGGAGAGCAATAAGATGAAATCGTTTGTATTTATCACCATCCTCATTCTGGCCGGCGGAATCGGCTATTGGAAATTTTTCGGTACGGAAGCCGGTTCTGACGAAGCGGTGGCGGTTAGCTGTATCGAAGTTCACAAAGGCAGATTTGTCGCCAGCGTCAATGCCACCGGCCGGCTGATTTCCCGCAAAACCGAAGCGGTCAAATCCTTGTATGCCGGTATCATTCGAGATAACGGATTCGAGAATGGCGCAGAAGTTCGCAAAGGCGAAACCATTGCCGTCATCACCCCACCGGAGGAAGTTCGCCGAAAAAAGCAAATCGATCTCGAGCTGGCCAAGCTCGACCTGGCGCTCGTGAGCGAACAGCGCCTGCAAGCAGAAGAATTGCTGAAGGCCAAAGCCGCTTCGGAGCGCGAAGTCAACGAGCTGAAAATTCGGCAACGCCGTCAGGAAGCCCAGGTTGAAAATCTGCGCGAAGAGCTGAGCGCAAAGCCGGTGCTGGCGCCTTTTGCCGGACTACTGCTGGAAAAACGTTTTCACAACGGCAACCGCATTGGCGCGGGCGCAGAACTGTTTACGTTGGTCAATGCCCGCGCCGCGGTAATCGAAGCCAAAGTGCAACAATTTGATTTGCCCAAAATCCATCTCGGCCAACGAGCGAATTTGCGCAGCGAAATTTTTCGGCTGCCACATTGGGGCACGATCGCTGAAATTTCCACCATCACCGCCCGGCAAAACACTTCCGGTTATGGCGAGAGCTACTCCTCTTTTTTCAACGTTTACATCCAAATCGACAGCCTCGCGCCGGACGAGTTGCGCATCGGAGCCGTGGTTGAAGTGGAAATTGTGCTGCAAGAAAAACCGGCCGCGATCGCGATTCCATTGGAATGCGTGCGTTTTGAAGGCGCCGCACGCGAAGAATCACCCACAACTTTTAACTTCAACCCCTTCGTGCCGTATCGCGCCTCCCGCCGCCGGATGGAAACGCCGCCTGCCAACGGCCTCAACGAATCGCAAGCCATCCAGCGTTTCGTTTTCATTAATGAGAACGGCGTTGCACATAAACGTGAGATTGTCACCGGACTGGCCAATGAGCATCTGGTGGAAGTTCTTTCCGGCCTGCAAGAGGGAGAGATGGTCGTAACGTTCGGAAGCGTGGAGATCACCGCAGGCGCCAAATTGAAAGTGCGATGAATCTCTCTGCAAACTTTCGTATCGCGCTGGCGAGCTTGCAGCTTAACCGCTTCCGCTCCCTTCTCGCGATGCTCGGCGTAGTGATCGGCGTGGCCGCGGTGATTGCAGTCGTTTCGATTGGCGAAGCGAACCGGCGGCGAATTGAACGGGAAGTGGAGCGCATCGGCGCGGACCTCTTCTGGCTGCAACCCGATTTCCGGCAGATCATGGTTGCTTCAATTCCTGGACAAAAGCCGTCGGGGATGTCATCCGGACAGAGCAGTCTCAGGTCTCTGCAACCTGCGGATCTGCGCGCTGTTTTGAATTTTTGCCGGGAGGTCAAGGCTGCCGCCCCGGTGAAAACCGTTGGCACGACCGCCATTTTTCGCGGCAGGGAATATCAATTCAATTGTGTCGCCACGACCGCCGACTATCTGGAGGTCAAAAAGTTACAACTTTTCGCCGGAAGATTTTTGCATGCTTTGGACGACTCAGCCAGAAATCGCGTTGGCGTTTTAGAGTATTCTCCGGAGCTCAAAAACTTGTTCGCGGCCGGCCTAATTTTGCGCGAACGTATTTGGATCAATGATATTCCCTTCACTGTGGTTGGGGTAGTTGAGAGCAAAA
>JBOHQZ010000840.1:0-3401 GCA_050732275.1 bacterium | reverse complement strand
GGGTTGTCGACGGCGTTAAACACCGTTTCGTCTGGCATACCATTGAAGCTTTATGCGAGCGCGGATGGTTTGCCATTGAAGACTACTTATGGCACAAACCCAACCCCATGCCCGGCTATTGGCCGACCCGGCTGCGTGATGGATGGGAGTATTGCTTTCATCTTGCAAAATCCAAACGGCCATTCTTCAATGCTGATGCGGTACGCAAACCGATTGGCGATTGGGTTGAGTCGCGTTTGCGGAATTTGGGCAAAAATGATTTGACCCGCCATAACTCTGTTAACGCCAGTGGATTCGGGCGGGATATTTCAAAATGGGTTGGCAAGGAAACAGTACTGCCTTCCAACGTGCTGACCATTCCACTGGTTGGAAAAAACAAAGGGCATCCGGCGGTATTTCCAGTGGAATTGCCTTTGTTTTTTATCAAGCTCTTGTGTCCCGAAAATGGGATGGTGGCTGATCCGTTTGCTGGCAGCGGTACCACCGGTATTGCTGCACTATCATTGGGACGGCATTGTATTTTGCTCGATAACAATGTTCAATATTGCCAAGAAGCTGTCAAAAGGCTTCAAAATGAAGTGGCAGCGAAAAAAGATGAATTGCTTTTGCCTTTGGATTATTAAAGCACTAAACAAGACCAAGCTGAGATTATCAGTTAATTATAAAAAGAGTCAATTCCCAGAAACAACGCCAAGCACTTGCAACAATTTCACGACGCCACCCCAATGTCTGCATAAAATGACATGCAAAAAATTCTCGCCATGATTCTTGCCGGCGGGCGGGTGGACGAGCTTTCGGTGCTCACCCAATACCGCCCGAAATCGGCAGTCCCCTTCGGCGGTCTCTACCGCGTCATCGATTTCCCGATGAGCAGCCTCATGCACTCCGGCATCGAAAATGTCGGAATTCTCTCCCAGTATCGTTCGTATTCTTTAAACAATCACATCGGCAACGGCGCCGCCTGGGAAATGGTGGGCCGCAACCGCAGTGTCTCGATCTTGCCGCCGTACACCGCGCACACCGTGTCGCAGTGGTATCGCGGTCCATCTGACGCTGTGTATCAAAATCTCGATTTCATTCGCCTGCACGACCCGCGGCTCGTGCTCGTGCTCTCCGGCGATCATATTTACTCAATGGATTTTTCACCATTCATCGAATTTCATCAAGAAAACAAAGCCGATCTCACCGTGGGCTTTCTCGACGTACCCAAAGAGCAGGCGCCGCGTTTCGGTATCGGCCGCATCGAGGAAAGCGCCACGAGTCCGGGCGGCCCGCTGCTGGAATATCTCGAGAAGCCGGCAACGCCGCCGGAATGGCCCGGCAGCCATGTCGCAGCCTCGTTGACGTTTTATCTTTTCTCGCCGAATATTTTGCACGAGGCGTTGGAGAGCCATGCCCGCCTCGCGCCCAAGTCGCACGAGTTTGGCAAGGACATCATTCCCGCCATGCTCGGCAAATATCGCGTCTACGGCTACAAATTTCAGAAATATTGGGGATACACGCGCACCATTGATGAGTATTGGCAAACCAGCATGGATCTCTTGGGTGAAAACCCCAAAATCGATCCGGAGCGCTGGCGGGTGCGCACCAATATCGAGCATAACCAGATTCGCGACCGCATTCCCGCTATTATCGGGAGCAGCGCGGAAATCAGCAACTCGCTCGTTTACAGCGGCTGCCAAATTCACGGCAAGGTGGAAAATAGCATTTTGTTCCCCGGCGTGGAAGTACAAGCCGGCGCCGTCGTCAAAGATTCCATTTTAATGTTCGATACGCGCGTGGAATCCGGCAGCCATTTGCAAAAAATCATTTCGGATGTGGACGTGATCGTCGGCCCGGAGTGCCGGATCGGTTTTGGCGACGCCACGGTTCCCAATGAGGACTACCCACAGCTTTTGCAATCCGGCATTACGCTCATTGGCCGCGGCTCGGCCATCCCGAACGAACGGCTGATTGGTTGCAACTGCATCGTGCAGCCCAATATGGCCGCCACACAGTTTCGCAAGAAGGAATACGGCTCCGGGGTGACGATCGATTGATTATCTTCCAGAGATTTTTACAACGCCGCGCTTCAGCTTACGCCCGGACGAGAGATACGAATTGAAAGGATATCCCCAAATTCGTATCACTTAAAAAATGTACATGAAATCCGCAATTCATACCTTATTATTACAATTCAGCATCATCCCAAGCTCGCACATTTCAATCACCATTTCAGGAAAGGAAAGCTGTCGATGGAAAAGCAAGTTCACAAAGTCGTGCTCGCCTATTCGGGCGGGTTGGACACTTCGATCATCATTCCGTGGCTCAAGGAAAACTACAAATGCGAAGTGATCGCTTACACGGCCGACATCGGGCAGGGCGACGAGCTGGAGGGGCTTGAAGCCAAGGCGCTGAAAACCGGCGCTAATAAATTTTATATCGATGATTTGCGCGAAGAATTCATCCGCGAGTATATTTACCCAACCCTGAAAGCCGGCGCGATTTATGAAGGCCAGTATTTGCTTGGCACTTCCTTCGCCAGGCCGATCATTGCGAAACACCAAGTTTTGGTTGCCGAAAAGGAGGGCGCCGATGCGGTCGCGCACGGCTGCACCGGCAAAGGCAACGATCAGGTGCGTTTTGAATTGACCTACAAAGCGCTCAATCCCAAGCTGCGCGTCATCGCGCCGTGGCGGGAGTGGAAAATTCGCTCGCGTGAAGATGCCATTCGCTACGCCAAAGAGAAAAATGTGCCGGTCGCCGCGACACTGAAAAAAATCCACAGTCACGACCAAAACCTTTGGCACCGCTCGAGTGAGGGCGGCGAATTGGAAGATCCCTGGCAAGCGGCGTCCGCGAGCGTTTATGGCCTGACCGTCAGCCCCGAAGCCGCGCCGGATCGTCCCACCGTCATTACCGTTGATTTTGAGAAAGGCGAGCCGGTGGCCGTGAACGGCGAGAAATTGCCGCCGGTCAAGCTGCTCATAGCGCTCAATCGCCTGGGCGGCGAGAACGGCATCGGTCGCGTCGATATGGTTGAAAATCGCCTCGTCGGCATCAAATCGCGCGGCGTTTACGAGACGCCGGGCGGCACGATTCTTTATGTCGCGCATCGGGAATTGGAAAGCGTGGTGCTCTCCGGCCAGGTGTTGCGGATGAAGGAGATGCTGGCGCCGCGCTATGCGGAACTGATCTACACCGGTCAATGGTTCACGCCGGTGCGGCAAGCGCTCGATGCGTTCATTCAAAAGACGCAGGAAAAAGTCACCGGCACGGTGCGGCTCAAGCTCTACAAAGGCAACGTCATCGTCGAAGGCCGCAAATCGCCCTATTCGCTTTATCGTGAAGATTACGCGACGTTCGGCGAGGACGACGTTTACAACCAGCATGACGCGGAAGGCTTCATCAATCTCTTCGGC
>JBOHQZ010000839.1:0-3408 GCA_050732275.1 bacterium | reverse complement strand
CTATTGAAATGTTTGACAATGCCGTGGCGCTGGACTCGACCTTTGCCGTGGCTTATGCAGCGCTTTCCAGAGTGCATTCAAGCATGTACTACTTTGTCCACGACGAAACCGAAGAACGGCTGCGAAAAGCCAGAGTGGCGGCTGAGTGGGCCCTTCGGCTTCAGCCCGATTTGCCGGAGGCGCAGGAGGGACTGGCCTACTATCATTATTACAGATTTTCGGATTATGAGCGCGCCTTAAAATTAATCGAAGACATCCGCAAGGCCAGGCCCAACTATTCGCCGCACCTGATCGGGATGATTCAGCGGCGGCAGGGAAAATGGCTTGAAGCGCTCGCCAACCTGGAAGAAGCCTGCAAGCTGAATCCGCTCGACGCCTATTTAATGTGGAGTGTTGGATTAGTGAACTGTCATCTCCGCCGATATAAAATTGCCGATTCCTGGTTCGAGCAGGCGACCGCGCTGGCGCCGGAAAATGCGGTATATAAATTTTGGCAAGTGATGAATCTGGTGCCCCTGACCGGAAGAACGGATAACGCCTGGCCCGTTATCGAATCGATACCGGACTTTCGAGGCAAAGAGTATATCGTTCTTTTACTTTATCGGCTTGAGAAAAGTTACCAGGAGGCCTTGAAAAGGATTGCCGCGCTCTCGGAAGAGGCCTTTGAAATTGAATGGCTTTATCACCAGAAGCATCTCGCGTTTGCGGAGACGTATTGGCTCATGAAAAATCAGCCGCTTTCCCGCGCGCATGCAGATACCTCGCGGCGCATGTTGGAAAAAGAAATCCAAAAGCGCTCGGGCATACCACGGCTGCATTCGGCGTTGGGCTTTGCTTATGCCTATCTCGGTCGCAAAGTCGACGCCATCCGGGAAGGCCAGCGCGCGGTGGAGCTGGAGCCGGTCGCAAAAGATGCGGACGAGGGGCCGGAATACGTGCAACACTTAGCGCGGATTTACACGATCGTTGGCGAGCACGAGGCCGCCATCGCACAACTGGAATACCTGATGTCGATCCCAAGCCTGCTCTCAGCCTCGCACCTTCGCCTCGACCCGATTTGGAATGATTTGCGAGAATATCCGCGATTCAGGAAATTATTGAATGCCGAACAGAACTGACAAAAATGAATGATCAATACGAAAGCCTCTTTGAATTGGCTGCCATTCTCAGCCGGCAAAATGATTTCGAGGAAATTCTTCGCCTCGTCTCTTTGCAAGCGTCGGCCCGGTTTGATGCCGAAGTCGCTTCGATCATGATGATCAATCCCGGCACGCAGCATACCATTAAAACCATCATGAAAGAGGGAAAAGCCCTCAACCGGCAGCGCTATCGACTGGCGGAGATGAACATCGTCGGTTGGGTAACGAAAAATAAGCAGCCATTTTTAAGCGCTAACCTCAAAACCGATTCCCGTTTCGATACGGACACATTTGAAGATGAGACGGTGCGATCGGCGATGTGTGTGCCCCTGCGATGCGGCGGCCTCGTCATCGGCTTCCTGCTGGCAATGAACAAAAGTGGGGACGGGGAATTTGATGAAGCGGCGCTGCATCTTCTTGAAAAGATGGCCAGCCTCACGGCGCCTTATTTGAGCAATGCGCAAAAGATTCAAGAGTATTTTCACGCGCCGTTGCCGGAGGCCGCCCTTTTAACCAAATATGAGCCATTGGGTCTATTGGGCAAAAGCAAGTCCTTCATCGAGCTGCTCAGGGCCGTTGAAGCGGCGGCACGTTGCGAGGTGCGCGTGTTGCTGGAAGGGCAGAGCGGCACCGGCAAGGAGCGCATTGCCCGCGCCATTCACCAACTCAGCTCGCGCAAGGATCATCCCTTTGTGGCGATTGACTGCGGCGCGATTCCGGAAAACTTGATCGAGAGCGAATTATTCGGCCATGTGAAAGGCGCTTTCACCGGCGCGATGCATGACCGCAAAGGATTGATCGAAGAAGCCCAGCAAGGCACTTTGTTTATGGACGAAGTGGCCAATCTTCCTTACGACATGCAAGCCAAGCTGCTGCGCGTGTTGCAGGAAGGCGAGATTCGCGTAGTGGGAAGCAATCGCCCGCGCAAAGTGGACGTGCGCATCATTTCGGCTTGCAGCGCACCGCTGCGCAAGCTGGTTGAGCAACAAAAATTTCGGGAAGATTTGTTTTATCGGTTGCACGTTTATCCGATTCATGTCCCCACGTTGAATGAGCGCCGGAAGGATATTCCGCTGCTGGCAAATTATTTTCTCAAAAAATTTGCCCGGCAGCAGCAAAAACCAGCCGAATCTTTTCATGGCGCGCTGCTCATTTTCATGCAGCAGCGCAAATGGTCCGGCAATATCCGCGAGCTGGAAAATTTTCTCGAGCGCTTGGTGACGCTCGCTTCTTCGGACATGACAGTGTTGAATCCTAAAATCCTTCCCCCCGAATTTCAGAAAGAATTCAAAAAGCTCACGCCGAGTCACGAAGAGCCTCCCCTCCACAAATCGCTGCAAGAAAGCCTCGACGAAGTCGAAGAGCAGCTCATTCGCTGCGCGTTGGAACAAAACGATTGGAATCAATCGAAGGCTGCGCGCGCCTTAAAGATTTCCGAGCGCAACATGCGGTATAAGATGGAGAAGCTGGGGATTGTGAAACCAGAAGAGGCGTAGGGCGAAGGGCGATTGGGCGCATCCTATCGCTCATCGCCCGTCACCTTTCGCTCATCGCCTTTCACTTTTCGCCTATGCTCTATGCCCTCTGCCCTTCGCCCTCTGCTTTCCTTCCAGCAAATCTTGCCGAGCTTAGTCTCAGTAAAAACAACCCACCAATTCCCTCGGTAATTTTGTCGAGATTTTCCACCCGGTTTTCCTGCTCTTGACCCCGCGAGAGCAAATTCGCTAAGTTTACATTTTCACGTTGTATAATCCCACTTGCAAACGCTCCCGATTTTTGGCACTTCCTTTGACATAGTTCGGAGGTGAAAATTCTTGTGAAGCTAAAGGCCGAACTAAAAAATCGGAAAGGAGATGCAAAGCCATGAAACGATCCAGTATGTTTTTTAGCATGCTGCTTATCCTGATGTCCATCACCGGACTCTTTGCCGCCCGAGACGATTTGGTCACTGGCAACGACCTCGACTCACCACCTTTCTGGGCCGACGTACTTTATTTTCGCGCTGACAATGGCGAGAAAACGCTTACTGAGATCTTCGTCGAAGTTCCTTACTCAAGCCTCACCTTCTTGAGAACCGATGCAGGTTATGAAGCCAGCGTGGAATTAGCAGCGATTTATGACGACGCGAGCGGCTTTCAGATTGATGGCAACTCGATCTCCACCAAGATCCGCGCGGATAATTTTAATGCCACATTGTCGAGTAGCGAGACGCATCTTTTCTACTTTACGTTTCTTTGCGAGCCGGGCAGCTACATGTTGCGTATCCTGG
>JBOHQZ010000838.1:0-3413 GCA_050732275.1 bacterium | reverse complement strand
GAGCGGCAAGGCGTGCCTTCCTGGCAACCAGGCTGCTTTTTGCCCATCGCATAAACTTCTTTCGCTGCTTGTAAGCAACACTCGGCGAAATTTTTATCCTGCAAATCATTTTGCCAAGAGAAACGGATTGTAGCCGCAGCGTTGTTGGCGCATGTAAGCGAGCAGGAGTTCCTGATATTCGTTGTAAACCTCCGGCCCGATGTTGAAAGGAAGAGACACAAAATCCGTCCCGACAATGCGCAATTTAAAACGGCCGGCTCGTTTCAAAGCGCTGAAATCGAGGCGATAGTGGAAAGCAAAATTTCCCCAAGCACCGGCATTGGTGCCAAGTTTCGCCGGCCCCCACACCCGGTGGCGGAAGCCGCCTCGACAATCTCGAATTGCCGCTTATCCGCCGGCTGTTGCGAAAACGCGACGGCGATTTTGGGTTCTTCGGGCAAATAGCCGATTTGATTGTCGCGGAGGTGAATGGTGTTTGTTTTTTGGGGAGAGGAAAAGCTGGTTGCGAGCAAAACAATTGCGAGGAGCATCGTAGGTCGTCACAAAAGGTCGGTTTCTTTACCAACGCCACCATGGTTTTTTCTTCTCAGGATCTTTTTCGCGAGCGATAAGTTCCTGCAGATCGACGTCATTCGTGCCTCTAAAGTACCCGTAGTGAATAACCGCAAATCCACCGATCACCACGTACTTGGCGTTTGCTTCATTCAGATGGCGGCAAAGCTCGATCAGGTCGTCGAACGTCGCGCCGCGAGAGAACTCCGGACGAGCATCTGGAGCATCCATCGATCCGCTTCCTCGAACGTTTTAAATTTGTAAACCCCGCGTGGACAAATGCCATGATTGCCGCGCAATTTATTGACTGATTTTAGCCAGGCATTGGCGGCTTCCGGGGAGGCGTCAAAACCCTTTCGCCGTCCGACAATTTTCACATTTTTTTCATTTATCATATCAGCAAAGAGAATTTTTGAAAATTAAAACAACTTGATTAAATGTACCCAACCGATCTCAAAAAGTCAAGCGCTAAACTGCTGAGCTACCGCTATCATTTTTGCCTGACAACGAAGTGAGCCGCCGCACTGTTGAATCCCGCAAAAATACCCAAACCGTTTTTAATATTCGTCTCCGGCTCGTTGAGATGGCGCGAGTCTTGTAGGCCAAAGGCATACAAGTTGGCATATTCCCGATTGACCTTGTAGACCTTGACGCGGTGCTCGCCGAAATAAGTCAAATCAACGCGCTGAATGTTGAAGCGATTCTCGCGGATCGGACGGGAACGAAGCGTTTTGAGTTGTGCTCGCGGCCCGCCAGGGAAAGGGGATTGATTGATGGGAGTTGGCGAGGCCTCCAAATTTTCCACCACAACAAAATAAAACGTATCTTCTTCTTGCCAACTGACGGTAATGGAGGAGGTGTCGAAAGGCGTGTTCGTATCGATTAAAATCTCGTTTTGGGTGAGAGCGACATTTTGCGGCGGTGCAGGAATGATCGTTTCGCCAGTAGTGATCTGGCCGTTATGTTCGACCGAAATTTCGAAATGATCGCCGGCTCGGACGGCCAGATCATTGCCGGCGTAATGATAGTAACCGCTGTCGCCGGGGCTGGCAATGAGCGGGAAAAATTTGCCGGCCTTTTCCAAGCTGACTTTTGCATCGTTGATGGGGCGGCCAGTGGCGTCGTTTGAGGTCAACGCAAACGTCGAAGTCAACTGCACATCCGTTACCGGCTCTTCGGCATAAAGATACGCGCGCACGACGAGCAGTTCCTTTTCCGGCAACAACGGCGAAGCCGAGTCACAACCGCTCAAAGCCGCAAGTGACGCAACAAAGCCGAGCAAAACAATTTCACGCATAGTCTGTGCTATAAATCTTCACATCAGATAACTTGCAACGAAAAGAGAGCTGCAACGAACAGGGAACCGCAACAAAAGAAAATCGAAAAAATGCTTTTTAAAATCCGTTGCGTTGTTTCTATCCGTTGGGAATTCTTTAAAATCTTATTTCAGATTCACCTGCAGCGTCGCCGTCGGCACGAAGCCCAGCGTCGTTACTTCGCGAACGATGAGGGGATTGGTGTCCAGAAGATATTCGCGATACCACACGTTTTTGTGGTCGTAAAGATTGAAGGCGGAAAGGCCCAAATTCAAATCCAGCCAATCGCTGCTAAATTGGCGCGAGAGGCTCACGTCCATGCGATGATAAGCCGGCAGGCGGTTGGCGTTTTTATCGCCGACGTGAATGTAACTGCGCGTGCCGCCATCCAACATTTTGACGGTGTATTGATTTTCTGGCGCGGTGTACGGCGCGCCGGAGGCAAAGACCCAGGTGGCGGCAAGATTCCATTTGCCGAGGCGGTAATTACTCACCAGCTTGATTTCGTGCCGGCGATCCTGATTCGCCGGATACGGCGCGCCGTTATTAAAGGGAGAAATTCGATATTGTACCTTCGCCAGCGTGTAGCTCGCCCAGCCATTCAATTTGCCGAATTTCTTCTGCGCCAGAAATTCGATGCCCTTGGCCACGCCGGTGCCGAGAAAGAAAAGATCGTCCGGCTTATCCTCAGGCGAGCGGCGAAAACGCTGAGAAAATTCGGCCACGCCGTCAAGAACTTTGTAATAGGCTTCGACATCGAAAATATAATCCTGATTTTCGTAAGTCGCACCGAGAATTTTGTGCTCGGCAAAAGTCGGTTTGAGCCGCTCATCCGCCAGCAGCCAAAAATCGCGATTGCCCTCCAAAACATTCTCGTTGGTGATGCGATTGACGAATTGACGATATTCACCCCACGCCCCTTTGAGCGCCAACCCGTCGCGAAGCTTCAAACGGAGCGAGGTGCGCGGCTCGTAATAAGTAGTTTTCGTCGGCGCGTAGCTCGTGGCGCGCATGCCGAGCGTCAATTCCAGCCGACGCAGCACTTGCCATTTGTCCTGCAAATAAAACGCAGCTTGCTCGGCCTCGTCATCGCGCCCCAGCGTGTTGACCGTGTCGTTAGCCATAAAACGCACGGTCACATTGGTGCGCGACAGCCAAGCGCCAAATTCCAGACGATGTGATTTGTGCAACTGCCATTCGTTGTCAAAGCGCAGCGCCACGTCGCGGACGTCATTGTCTTCCGACGAGCTATACGCGCGAAAGAGCGTGTTTTGATTGTCGCCGGCGGCGTTCAAGCCGCGGCGGCTTTCGCTGGAATAATTCGAATAAGCGGCGAGCAGACTCGAATAAAACCGGTCGCTCCATACGCGCGACCAATTGCCGCTGGCGCCGGTGTTGCCCCACAAGGTGAGATTGTCAGTTGCCGCTCGCGTCGGCGCCGTCCCGCCCTCCGGATTGCTGCGGCGAAAAGTGAGATTGTCGAAATCTTGCGCTTGATTCAAGTTGTCACGGCCATTGTAAAAACTCAGCGCCAGGCGATCGCGC
>JBOHQZ010000837.1:0-3415 GCA_050732275.1 bacterium | reverse complement strand
TGCAATTTGCTTTTTGCTCTTTGCTTTTTGCCCTTTGTTTTCCCAAGAGGCCGGCAAATCCGGTCTCGCCTTTCTGAAAATCGGCGTTGGCAGCCGCGGCGCCGCGCTCGGTGAAGCCTACTCGGCGCTTGTAGATGAGCCGGCAGCCCTTTATTGGAACCCGGCCGGTCTGGCCGCGGTCAAGGGTACGCATCTTACTTTTTCGCACGTGAGCTGGCTGCAAAACATCAATCAGGAATTTGCGGCGGTGACTTTTCCAGGTTTTGGCGGCACGCTCGGAGTTGGTGTCATGGCGTTGATGTATCCTGAGATTCAGATTCGCACCGAGCAGCCGACAGCCGAGCCGATTGGGACTTTTGACGCGCAAGAATTCGCCGCGGTGCTGGCGTTCGGCCGGCAGTGGCGGCCAAATCTGGCAGCAGGATTTTCGGTTAAATATCTTTATGAAAAAATTTATCTCAACTCCGCCACCGGTTTCGCCGTCGATTTCGGCGGCTTATGGCAAACCCCGCTGGAGCATCTAAAGCTCGGCGTGACCTTGCAAAATCTTGGCAGCATGGGCGCGTTGCGGCGGGAGGATATCAAATTACCGTCCCTCGTGCGGTTGGGCGGCGCTTATGTTTTGCCTATCGCTGCCGGAGAAAATCAGTTGGCGTTGGCCGTCGAGCACGTTCGCTTTTTGCGCGGCGGTGACGGCAACAGCGCCGGCGCCGAATTTCTCTTTCGCAAAATGCTCGCGTTGCGCGCGGGATACCAATTCAACCGCGAAAATCGCAGCGTCGCCGGCGGCTTCGGCACCGCATTCGGCCGCTACCAGCTCGATTATGGCTACGCGCCGTTTGCGAACGATTTGGGCAATGCGCACCGGTTTTCGGTGGAGGTGAAGTTGTAGTGATAAAATTTCACTAACATCGTGAGGTTCGGAGATTCCCATGAATTTCGAAGATTTATTTTGCAAGCTCGTTTGCCTGTTCTTGACACTTTTGTTAACCTCCTGCCGGAACTCAAATGAACAAAAAAGTGATATACGTGCCGGACAACAATCGGAAATAGAAAAGACCATCGGAAAAGCGAGCTTGGCAGGGCAAGACGATGGAGAAAAACTCGCCATCGGTATCGCGCTCAAAGATGGAGTGCCCATTTATGAAGATTCATCAAAAACTGCCGTTATCGATAAAACGCTGAATCTTGCTGATCATATCCTGGTTCTGGGGCGCTGGCGTGGAAATGAAAAGACCTTTCATTTCAATGGCTGGACGCCGGTTGAAGACCAGCTTGGCAAACGAGGCTGGGTTCGATATGAGAATTTGGTTCTGATCGAGCATTTCTCCTGCGAGACCTCTCCTCAAGACTCAGTCTTTTCTAACCCCAACATCGATTCCACATTCAAATGGGCTTTGGGCCGGAACTCTGCCGACTTGATTTCCAGACGGATAGACAATGAAGGCAGAATTTGGATTGAGACGTATGACAATGGGGGAAAATACTGGTTGTTACGCAGGAAATTTGTGTACAACATCAAAAACACATATTACAGTATATTATTGGAGTTTGTCGATTTTTACCAAGGCGAAGATGAAGCGCGCGGCGTAAATTTCAAGGATCTTGAAAACCCCAATAAATATGGCCTCGTCTTAAAAATCGCCGATCGCCTTGATTTCATACGCGCCTCCGGCGATACCCTCCCATCCCAATTCGATCAAGAAATTGGAGATAGCGAATATATTTTAGGAACCACTGTTCTGTTGCCGTATGCAAAAAGTCAGGCACATCGGGAGCAAGGTGAAGCATCCAAAAGTATTTTAGAATTGCAAAAAATCATAAAGGATTACCCCAATCAGCAGTTGATATATGGTCGGGCTGGCCCGAAGGCAGCGTTTGAGTTGGCCGACATTTATCTGGATCATCTACAAGATACCACCCAAGCGATTGCGCAATATCATTTCATTATTCACCACTATTCCGAGATGGAACATGGAAACTGCGACGAACTTTCTTGGGACGCTGAACGTTCTGCTATGTCGATACTGCGGCTTTTGAGAAATGATCCGGCTCATCTTTATCTCGAGTCCGAAGGCATCGTTACCGAAAGCCGAGATCCAAAGATCATGCTCTTAGGTTATGCAGGCAAAGTGCGTGCATTGGGGCTGCAAGGCCGGTTCAAACAGATGATCGATACGGCTCTCGTGGCGATTGCGCACTATCCTAACGCTCGGTATCCTGATATCCCTGACAGTGTCAGAATGACGCTGAACGATTTAGACCCACTAACTTGCCTTCCGGTCAATTATTCCAATTCCGTGGTTTCCGCAGCATTTGCTGTTCTTGAAGAAAAAGGAGATTTGACGACCTTTCCAGAGCTTGCTGACAAAATCGTTGCAAGATTTGGGCAGTATGAAATCGGCGCCGCCGCCGTCTTACGAAAGGCACAGTACGCCGACAGAACGAACGGCGATCAAGTGAAGGTTGTTGCGCTCTATCGCCGGGTGTTGGACGGCTTCGCTGATTTTTATTTCGTCGATCGTGTGAAAGATGATGCAAGAGCTGAATCCATCGGAAAAGACATGGCACAGGAGCGCATCAAAGAACTATCATATCAGTCATACTCAGAAGTCACTATTATAAAAGACGCTGCTGAACTGCGAACTGGCTTTGGCCAACAATTTCCTGTGCTCAAAACTTTGCCGTTGGGCACACGAGCCAAGTTTTTGTACAAGGATGCAGAACTCGTTAGGAGTGACCCCTATAACCCATATAACCCCCAATGGGCGAAAATCGAAACAAAAGATGGTACGATTGGCTGGGTATCCCTAAGCCAGATCGAATAATAAACGACTGAGTGATTGGTTACTTACAGTTCCAGAGAGTAAACGCGAACAAGCGTAAATCGTCTACTATATAAATGAACTAACTAAGTTTACCAGCCGATTCCTATGAAAAGTAACAAGCTTTTCCTCGCTTTCCTTGCTTTTGCTCTCCTTCCTTGCCTCGTCCTTGCCCAACTCAGCACCCGTTCTTCCTGGATCGATCTCAAAGATAGCGACCGCGCCGCGGCATTTGCATTTGCCGAGGATTATAAAGCGTTCATAGCCGTCGCCAAAACTGAGCTGATGACGGTGAGAGAAGTCGTGGCGCTGGCGGAGAAAAACGGCTTCAAGCCGCTGGCGGAAAATTCGGCGTGGCGGCCGGGCGCGAAATATTACGACGTCAATCGCGACCGCACGATTTGCCTCATCGTCGCCGGCAAAAACAAAATGCGCGACGGCGTGCGCCTCATCGGCAGCCACATCGATTCGCCGCGCCTCGATCTCAAGGCGCGGCCGCTTTACGAGCGCGAGCAGTATGCGCTCTTTCAAACCATCTATCACGGCGGCATCAAAAAGTATCAGTGGGTCAACGTGCCGCTGGCCTTGAT
>JBOHQZ010000836.1:0-3420 GCA_050732275.1 bacterium | reverse complement strand
AATGGCGGCATTTGCAGCAATGTCAGCGTTTGCAATCGTTCCGTTTAGAATCTTTGCTGAATTCACCGCGTCGTTAGCGATAGTCGGATTCGGATACGTGCCGGTCAAATCTCCGCCCGCCGTTCCCGTTGGGGGTCCGCCGCCGGCGTCGGTATCCGGTCGCCACTGGGTGCCATCCCATTTCAATACCTGCCCAGTCGCGGGAGCCGTGCTGGAAACAGTTCGGGTTTGCAGCTTGGCAACGGTGGGATTGGGGTAAGTACCCAACAAATCTCCTGATGCTGCTCCACTTGGTGTGCGGGGATCGATGTTACGAGGATCACTGTTCGTCACGTAGCGGTTTGTGCTCGAAGGCGTTCCATTGGTTCCGACGAGCGCAGCCTTTTCGCCAGTACTCGGATCGTTGGCATTGGAATGCGTCGGAAAATTTAATGCGAGCTTGCTTTCTGCAATGGCGGCATTTGTAGCGATATCGGCACTGCGAATCGTTCCGTCTTGAATCCTGGTGCTGGTCACCGCGCCAACGGCAATCTTGGTAGAATCCACGGCGTTGTTGAGAATTTCCGCATTCGAAACCCCGGGAGTCAACGGTCGAGTCACAGGCGTAAAGTTCAAGTTGCTTGCCCCCACCGTTGCCGGAGCGATGTCACCGCCGGTGATCGTGCCGTCTTGAATCTTCGCTGAAGTCACGGCATCATTTTGCAACTGGTTCGTGCCAATTGCCGCCGCAGCGATGTCGCCGCCGGTGATCGTGCCATCCTGAATCTTTGCCGACGTCACCGCATTGTCCGCAATTTCCGCTGTCGAAACCCCAGGCGTGAGCGGGCGAGTGGCCGGGGTAAAATTCAAGTTGCTTGTCCCAATCGTTTGCGCCGCAATGTCAGCGCTGGTGATCGTGCCATCCTGAATCTTTGCCCCCGTCACCGCATTGTCCATAATTTCCGCGGTCGAAACCCCGGGCGTGAGCGGACGAGTGGCCGGCGTAAAATTCAAGTTGCTTGTTCCAATCGTTTGCGCCGCGATGTCGGCGCCGATGATCGTAGCATCTTGAATCTTCGCCGAGGTCACAGCGTTATTTTGCAACTGGTTGACCCTAATTGCGCCCGCTGCGATGTCCACGCCCGTGACGGTTGCATCTTTAATCTTTATTGAAGTCACGGCGCTATCCGCTATTTCCGCTGTCGCAAGGCCGGGGGTGAGCGGACGAGTGGTCGGGGTAAAATTCAAGTTGTTCGTGCCAATCGTTGCCGCCGCGATGTCAGCGCCGGTGATCGTGCCGTCTCGGATCATGCTGCTCGTGATCGCATCGGCCTGGCTTTCCTCGACATAGCGATCGTCGTGCAAATGACCGGCGCCGGCAAAATCCGTCGCATCTTTGCCGTCGAGCTTGTCCGCTTGTTCGGTCATCAGCGCATAAGCCACACTGACGATGCGTTTGCGGGGAACCATCTCCGCATCGTCGCCGACTTTGAGGCCCAGGTATTTTTCCGCGCCAGTGAACATCGCAGCGGCCAAAGGGGTGGTGGATCCCAAGAGCACGCTGTACAGGCCATTCTGCGTCTTGACAAGCTGGGTTTCGGTCCAAATCGCGCTGCCGCCGGTCGGCGCGTTATAGATGGAAAACACCATCTGATAGCTGCCGTCGGCCTTGGCCAAACCGGTGGCCGGATCGGTGAGATACCCCTGGTAGTTCATCAGTTGGGGCGCCTGGGCGAAGCAAAGCTCAGCTAAAATGCAGCCAAGCATTGCTATGGCAATTCGCGTATGCTTGAAAGTTTGCATAGTGTCGTTCCTCAAACGTAAATCACCATGACTTGCGTTTTACGCATTACGTTTTACGTTTCATTTCCGTTCAGGCCAACTGACCTCAACGGCCCAGACGAGCCGTCTGGGTTACTTGACAAAAAGCATTTTCCTCGTAGCCTTAAATTCACCCGCCTCCAGGTGGAACATATAAACTCCGGAAGAAACCAAGTGGCCCGCTTTGTCTTTGCCATCCCAGTTGATCACGTGGTAGCCGGCCGCTTGTTTTCCAAAAACCAGGGTTTGGATTTTCTTGCCCAGCAAATCGTAGATTGCCAGCTCAACATCGCTCTCTTGTGGCAAGGCAAACTTGATCAAGGTCCCGGCATTGAAGGGGTTGGGATAATTCTGCTCCAAGGCGTAAACTTCGGGAATCGCCACCACCTCCAGCGCCTTGACCTCAGTCGCCTCTTGTTCGAGATGCGGCAGCAAATCATTGAAGGTTCTCGCCGCGGCCATGGCGCTGAAATGCAAGCTCAGCTCGCTCACCGCGCCGCTCTTGCCCACCACTTTAAATTTGACATTGAGCAGATTCACCGCGCCTTCCGCCCCATCCGGCTGGGCATGGGCAACGATCAGCTTGCCTTCCGCCGCCTTCGTCTGATTCACGACCGGCTTCTCGAAGCCCTGAGTGTGCCCGCCGGTGTATTCGACAAACTGCAAAACCACCGGATTCCAGGTTAACGTGGCGGTATAACTTCCCAAAAGCTCCGGAAAACCGGTGAGATCGAGGCCAACCGGGACCTCGATGATTTGCCCGCTGGTGATTTGCGTAGTTTTTGGCACGGCGGTGGCTTTGATCTTTTCGCCGCTCAACAAAACCGTTGCCGGCAGCAACATCAGCGCCGCGAGCGCACGATTCAATGTTTGAAATTGCATGGTTAAATCCTCCACTAAAAAATTAGTTGTGTTGTATCAGAATTTTGCAACAAAAAGGGAACCGCAACGAAAAAAGCGTTGAAATTTGTCTGCACCTGAAGACCGTGTTACAACCATTTAGACAGCACCACTTTATTCCTCCCATATGCCATCACTCCATCACTCCATCACTCCGCTTTGTGTGAGTCACGGACAAGACCGTTTTCCTATCGGAAACGGCACTGGTTGCCCCCGGAAAAATGCCGAAATGAGCAACGAATCGGTCGAATTGGTGAGACCATCCCGATTGACATCACCCACGCCGGCATTGATGCGAGCTAAAAAGGCCGGCAGAACCGTAAATCCCACATCAAAGGCGAGAATGATATTGGCGTCGGTAGGATTGACCAAGCCATCGCCGTTGACGTCGCCGAGAAGGCCGCCCGCTGTAACGGTGTACGGGCAATTCTCGATGGCGAGCAAAGGGCGCAAGTTGGTGAAAGTGCGGGCCGCCGTCATGGCGTCATAGACCACATTGGCGGCGCCGGTTTGACCAACGGCGCCGATCACCAGAAAATCGAGCTTGAGAATTTCCATGTTGCTGCCGCCGCCCTCGGCATTGGCGCCATTAAAGGCGATCTCGCCGTTGGCCGCTCTGGTGGTATTGACAAAACCAATAAAGCCGGCCGGCAAGCCGGCGTGACGGACAAACCGCAAGTTCGTTGGCTCCCAGTTCAGCCTGCCGGTAAAGCTGCCCAA
>JBOHQZ010000835.1:0-3422 GCA_050732275.1 bacterium | reverse complement strand
GCGCAGGCTTTCTAAAATTTTGCGATTTAGATACCGATTATTTCGCGCGCTGCTGCGCCATCACGCTGTGCTTGCGGCTATAAAGAAAATAAATCACCAGACCGATGGCGAGCCATACGATGAGGCGCAGCCAATTTTCCAAGGGAAGACTGAACATGAGCAACAGACAGCTCAAGATTCCCGCGATTGGAACGAACGGCACCCATGGCGCGCGGAACGGGCGCTCGGCTTCGGGGTTGGTGCGTCGCATGATCAGCACCGCGGCGCAGACAATCGCGAACGCGAGCAGCGTTCCCATGTTGACGAGGTTGAGCAAAATATTGATGGGCAGAAATGCCGCCATCGCGCCGACAAACAGTCCTGTCAATTTGTCGGGATTGACAAAAAACGCGCCGACAGCGATGACAAAAATCACAGCGGTTACTTTTACAAAGACCATGGCGGCATTAAAGCTCGCGCTTTCTCGAATGCCCACCACGAGTATAATTGTACAAAGCGTTACGACGACGAGCGCTGGCAAGTTGATGAGCGAGCCTGTCGCCACAACTTGGCCGAGATTGGGATCATAATTTATAACCGGGCCGCTGATGATTTTTGGCAAAGTGACACCGAAAGAACCCCGCACCGATTGAAAATAGCCTGATCAACCGTTGGCGACGGTGGCCGAGCCGACGGCATATTCAAGCACGAGACCCCAGCCGATGATCCACGCAAACAATTCGCCAAGCGTGGCGTAAGCGTAAGTGTAAGCCGATCCCGCCACGGGAACCATCGAAGCAAATTCAGCATAACACAAGGCCGCAAAGATACAGGCCGTGCCGGCGAAGACGAACGAAAGCATGAGTGCCGGACCGGTTTTGTCATGTGCTGCGACGCCGGTCAACACAAAGATGCCGGTGCCGATGATGGCGCCAACGCCGAGACTGGTGAGCGAGAGCGGGCCGAGCATGCGGCGCAAGCGGTTTTCGCCTTTCATTTCTTCAAGCAACAGGCTTAGTGGTTTTTTGGCGAAGAGTTGACTACTCATAATGAACCTCCGCATGAGTGGGGTGATACCTCATAGCTACCTCCGTGGTTAGATTGAACCTGCCGACTACGATGTTTAGCCCAATGACCGGACAAATACTAAACTACCGAAGTTACTCTTTCAATGAAAGTAAAGTTCATCCCCTTCTCATGGCCTGTGTGCAACAGCTATTCCATTTCGTCTCACCACATAGCCTATATCAAGCCCCAACCAGCCGGTCAGGACGTCAACTTCGTAGGTTACCACTTCTCCTCTTTCCTCCAACTGAAAGACGTGTGGTGTGACGTAGAAGAAACTTCGTTTCTCCGAGACGACCTTGCTATCGCAAATTACCCGCTCTTTACCGGTCCACAGGCTGCCAGAGATTTCAATCCGGTGATCATCTACTACCAATATAAACTTTTTCATGTTACACTCACGTTTGGGAGGCTCACCATGAGGTCGGCGATCTCAGGCGACTCTCAATCCGGCATGCCATCCTTTAAACCCGCGTAATCTCTACTATCGCAACCATCCTCTCGTAATTATCCAGCTTCAGCCGCACGAACAGCCTGACGACGCCAGAAGAAGTACACCGGCACTCCCGTGAGCACAATCCCAAGACCAGGCCAGGTATAGGCCGGCTTGTAGATCAACAAGTCGATCATGATCAGCGTCGCGAAAATAATGTAAAGCGCCGGCACGACGGGATAGCCCCAAGCTTTGTAGGGTCGCTCGGCTTCGGGACGTTTGCGGCGCAACACAAAAATTCCGGCGACGGTGAGCACATAAAACAATAGCGCGGCGAAAATCACGTAGTCGAGCAAATTGCCATAGGTGCCCGAGAGCGTAAGCAGCGCCGCCCAAACGCCTTGCAGAATAAGACCGTTGGCCGGCACGCCGCGTTCATTTAGCTCGCCGGCTTTTTTGAAGAACAAACCGTTTTGCGCCATCGCATAGTAAACGCGGGCGCCGGCGAGGATCAAGCCGTTCGTGCAGCCGAAGGTTGAAATCATGATGGCAATGGCCATGATCGCCGCGGCGTTTTCACCGAAAATAACTTGCGCGGCAGCAGTACCAACCCGATCTTCCGGCGCGTGCTGAATGGTTTCCATCGGCAGCACGCTGATATAAGAAACATTGGCCAAAACGTAAAGCGTAATGACGAGAATGGTTCCATAAGCCATGGCGCGCGGCACGGTGCGGTGCGGTTCTTTCACTTCCGCCGCAGCAAAGCCGATGTTGTTCCAGGCATCGGCGGAGAATAAAGATCCCACCATAGAAGTGCCGAGCGCGATCAATAGCGCCAAAGTTGATAATTGGGTGCCATTGACGATCGGCGTCCAGAAATCCGCCGTATGAATCGCCGCATTCTCATTGCGTCCCGAAAATAGCACGAGCGCAATGAGCAAGGCCAGCGCGCCGATTTTGGTGGCGGTAAAAACATTTTGCACGGTTTTGCCGGTTTTAATGCCGCGCGTATTGGTAAACGTCAGCAGTGCAATGATGGCAATGCCCACCAAGCGCTGGGTGGAAAAAGAAACCGGCCCGAGGGTAAAAAGCGTGTTAGTGGCGGAAACCGCGGGAGTCAAGACGCCAAGAAATTTGGCGAAGGCGACGGCAACTGCGGCGACGGTGCCGGTTTGAATAACGAGAAAGAGCGTCCAGCCGTAAAGGAATCCCCACAACGGGCCGTGCGCTTCGCGGAGATAAACGTACTGGCCGCCGGCATGCGGAAACATCGCGGCGAGCTCGCCGTAACTCAATGCCGCGACGACGGTGAGCACGCCGGTGAGAATCCATACCATCAACAGCCAGCCGGGCGCGCCGACTTGTCGAGCGATATCTGCCGAAACGATGAAGATGCCGGAGCCGATCATCGAGCCGGCGACGATCATGGTCGAATCAAACAACCCCAAACCGCGAACGAATTTGGCTTGCATGAATTTTTCCTCTCTCCGGTTTTTTTGCGCCGTCAAAACGACGTTGGGATAATGGCGCTCAATTTAGGGAAGCGAAAATTAAAAGTCAATAAAAAAGCCTGCCAACAACAATCGTCGCTGCGCAGGCTTTGAAAAAAATTGAGGCCTGGATTACGCTTTCTTCTGATTTTGCGTACCCAACACGCGCTTGAAGCAGAAGATCGTCGTCACGAGTATAAATCCCCATGCCGCAATGATAAAAATCCAACCGCCGGCATTTAAACCGAGTTGTTGTTCCATGGTTTTAATCTCCGTAAAAAAGTTGCAGATTAAAACGTAATGCGTAAAAAGCATAAAGCTTTACGCTTTACGCATTAGGTTTTACGTTTTACACTTACCGCAAATCCGGCGCGACCTCGTCGCGAATCATGCCGCGTTTGTAAGCGCGAGCGATCAAATACACGGCAATCGCCGTCAAGCCGACCATCATCAGC
>JBOHQZ010000834.1:0-3428 GCA_050732275.1 bacterium | reverse complement strand
GCGATCCACTCATGGATTTGGGCACAGCATTGGGTTATTGGGTCGAGCCGGATGATCAGCCAGAAATGCAAATGTTTGGTTTGACCGCGTTGCCAGGCAATCTGAATCGCGCGCAGCTTGTGGAGCAATATAGCAAAACAAGCGGACGTGAAATTCCGCATATCGTCTTTTATTACGTCTACGGCTTGTTCAAAATCGCCGTCATCGTACAACAGATTTATCATCGCTACAAGCAAGGCTTGACGCAAGACAAAAGATTCGCGCCGTTGATTCACGTCGTTCGGGCCTGCGGCAAAATGGCGGTGTTGGCGATGGCGAAGAACAGAATAACCCGGTTGCGGGAATAGAGGTGTAAGATGAAAAAATCAAAACTAAATCATTCTACAGTCTTGGGGTCATCAAGTTTTTTGTTTTCGGTGCATTGCTTTTTTGTTATCATCGGTTCGCTGAGTTTATGGAATTGCAGCAACGTTTGCGAAGTCAAAAATGCCCGGCAGCCTGAATTTGAGGCTCCGGCCAAAACGCCTGGCGTGAAATACCTGCAATTCATCGCCGTCGGCGATTTCGGCACCGGCGGCACGGGACAGCGCGATGTGGCTTTGGGCATGGCGGAAAAGGCTCGCGTGGATCCGGTCGAGTTCGTTTTATTGTTGGGAGATAATTTTTACGAAAATGGCGTCCGGTCTGTCAATGACAAACAATTTCAGACAAAGCTTGAAGATATTTACAATCAGCCGGCTTTGCAACTTCCTTTCTATGCCGTGCTGGGAAATCACGATTATCGCGGCAATGCGGAGGCGCAAGTGCAATATACCGGCATGAGTGCGAGATGGAAAATGCCGGCGAGATATTACACGTTTACTCAGCCGGTCGATGATTCAACTGACGTGCAGTTTTTTGCCTTGGACACGAATCCAATTGCCGCCGGTGATCCAAAAGCCACGGAACAAATCTTCTGGCTTAAAAGTGAGTTGGATAAATCGCGCGCTCGCTGGAAAATCGTTTTTGGCCATCATCCGCTTTATTCCGGAGGTTATCACGAAGATGACCCGGAAACCCGCACGCTGCGCGCTGCGCTTGAATCCATCATCGAACCCAAAATCGACCTCTACCTTTCAGGCCACGATCACGATCAGCAACTCATCAAGCCGGCGAATAAACACGTTTTTTACCTCATTTCCGGAACCGGCTCCCAGTGCCGCGACGTTGAATGGAAAGACGACACGATCTACGCCTCAACCAATCTTGGGTTTGCCTGGTTTCGGCTATCTCATGGTGAATTGCTGGTTGAATTTTTGACGGCGGCGGGGAAATTGGAATATGCCCATGTCATTGCGAAAAATTGACAAAACTATTTTCGGAGAATCCATGTTGCTACGACAGTCTGCCGCAAAAGCAATGCGATTTCGTGTCTTGTCCGCTGCGCTCGTCATGAGCGCATTTGTCTTTGCCGCCTGCAGCCACACGCCTGTCGATCCGGAGAAATCGGCGATTATCCCAACCTTTATCAATCTCAAAGCAAATGGCAATGCCAATAATGTATTGAGCGCGATAGTGACGGCGCGCGCGATCAGTGCCGCTGCAATCGCTATCGAGTATGGCAGCGATTCTCCCTTCTCTCAAAGCACGCCGTTCATGCCGGTGAATGGAGATTCAGCACGAGTGCCGGTGCTCGGATTGAAAGCGAGCCAGCCGTACGTAATGCGCGCTGTGGCGGTTTCGGCCAGCGGTCACAAGATCAGCAGTGCGCCCTTTTCTTTCAACACACAAAAACTTCCGGACGAGCTGCCGCGAGTTACGGTTTTAACCAACCAATCACCGGCCGCGGGGTTCGTCATGTTGGGCTTTTCCACCTCCGAAAACGCAAACAAATATTACGCGCTCATCATTGGCAACGACGGCATTCCCGTCTGGTACAGAGAATTTCCCAGCGGCGTGGTCGATTTCCAAAAACAAACGAACGGAAACTATACTGCTTTTACCTCAACAGATGGCTCGCCGCCACACTTTTATGAGTTCGATAATTTGGGAAGCATCACGCGGGAATTTCGCGCCGGCAACGGACGCGAGACCGGCCCGCACGAATTGCGGCTGCTCGACGACGGGTACTGTCTCTTTGGCATTCAGTTTCAAGAAATGAATCTCACCGCCTCCGGCGGCCTGCAGGATGCCCGCATCAGAGGCACCGTCGTTGAATACCATCGCAGCGTCCAATCTTTATTATGGAACCCCTTCGATCACTTTCAGGTCACCGATACAGCGCCGGATGTTTCTCTGACAGTCTCCAACATTAATCCCTGGCACGGCAATGCCATCGATATCGATAATGACGGCAATCTGCTCATTTCATTTCGCAACAGCGACGAAATCACCAAAATCAATTCACGCACCGGCGAAATTATCTGGCGATTGGGCGGCAAGAAAAATCAGTTCACGTTCGTCAACGATCCCTTGCAAGGCTTTTCTCATCAACACGGCATTCGCCGCTTGCAAAATGGCAATATTATTCTTTTCGACAACGGCAATCTCCATTCACCGCCGTCGAGTCGCGCTGTCGAATATAGGCTCAACGAGCTAACCAAGATCGCGGAGCTGGTTTGGGAGTACCGCCACGAGCCATCCCTGTTCGGATCAGCGTTGGGATTTGCGCAACGACTTACCAATGGCAATACACTCATCAATTACGGCACCGCGCAACGTGTCATTGAGGTCGATCGGGCCGGAACAAAAAGATGGGAACTGGCCATTTTCGGCACGCAAGTTTTTGTCTATCGCGCCTTCAGGATCGATTCGCTGCACTGAAAACTTTTAATGAAAGGAGTCTGGGATGCGCGCATTGCCATTGACTATCGGAATAAGTTTTGCCGTTTTTGCAGCGTGTCAGCACACATCGGTTGAACCCGAAAAGCCAACCGTTTTCCCCGCATTTGTCAACGTCGGAGTCTATAACAACACGAACAATGTGCTGAGTGCGATTGTTGCGGTTCGTGCGACTAATGCCGAAGCGGTGGCCATCGAGTTCGGTAGCGATTCGCTTTTTACTCAAAGCACGCCGTTTGCACAGATTGCCAGTGACAGTGCCCAAGTTTCGGTTCTCGGATTGAAGGCGAACCGATTGTATAGGATGAGAGCCGTGGCGATTTCTGCCAGCGGCCATAAAACTCACAGTGCCCCGTTCTCTTTCCAAACGCCACCCCTGCCGGATGGCCTGCCGCGCTTTTCGATTATAGCCAGCCAAGCGCCATCGGTGGGTTTTGTCATGTTGGGCTTTGCGACCACCGAAGTTGCAAACACCTATTACGCGCTCATTATCGACAATGAGGGCGAAGTCGTTTGGTACAGAAGATTCCCAGGCCGGTTGTTGATTTCCAAAAACAGGCAAACGGATTGTATACGGTTTTTTCCTCAACGGATAATTCGCCCCTGTG
>JBOHQZ010000833.1:0-3431 GCA_050732275.1 bacterium | reverse complement strand
CTCGTGGCGCGTAGATCACACTGGGAGTGATTGTCAGTAGCTCGCGACGTTCTAAGAGCGGTACGTTATTCGCTTTGAGCCGCGGGTGTTCGCCACGCAGCCAATCCACAGCGCCTTTGATCGTTACTCGAGGTCTGAGGTCGTAGCCTGCTTCAAAAATCATCATGAACTCGTCACCCATCGTGTGCTCGAAAGCATCATTATCCGTCCGAATTCGATAACCCACGCCGAGGCTGGCATAACCTCGCCCTGGCCAAAACGATCTGCTCATTTCGCCGAGAAATTCAACATCCCACTGCCCTTCGCTGACGTTGACTACTTCCGCATCGACGTTGAATTTTCCAGTCGGGCTTTTTGCCGCGATCATGATGCTGGCAACCACCGGCTGTTGCAGGACGCGATATTTTGCAAAGAAGCGAATGTCGCCAAAGCTGTTGTTACGAGGCCGATTCGGATTTGCCAGATTCGTGAACTTCAAACTGTAGAAAGGAATCTGAACACCCAAGTCGAGCCAACCGGTGGCGCCATAAGCCACTTCTGTAAAAATCGCCAGCGCCTCGCTTTGACCGCCGATAAAAGGATCGAATGGTGCGCTGTGTCCTGCCGAGGTACAACCGACTTCTCGAAAAGCCAGGGATTGAGCATCCTGCTCCGAGCAGAATCTTTTTTGAGTAACCTGATAAAAGATCGCTGACTTCATCCAGAGTCGTCCCTTCGGCAATGTCCATCCACCGGCCCAAGAGGTTGTGGGCAAAAACCAGAGCAGTAGAATCGCCAACAGTAGCGCCGTCATTTTGCCTTTATTCAAAAACTTGTGTCGACGGCCAAAACACCGCCCACGCAAACCAAAACGCGTTGTACGCGGGAATCGGCGACAGCTTTGCGCCGGCAAGCGGGCCGGACAACGCCTCGCCTTTGATATTCCAAACACTGCCGGTCTCATTGTCGGTCATTTGAAAAGGATTCTCGCTGCTGATTTTGAAACTCAAAACTCTGCCGTTGGCTTTCCGGTCGTAAGGAATGACTAACTTGGCCGCGAGATCGGAAATGATCACCACTTCTCTGCTGTTCACATTGTCATTGACCACGGACTTGCCGGCCAAACGTGAGAAGGGATACGCCTTTTGCACGCTTCCCTCGATAAGGCCTAAAACGACGTGCTTGGGCGGAAACCTCGCGTCAAGACTGCGCGTCCGCAACGGGAACAGCGGCAGCGTTTGCTCTTCACGATAATCGCCATAAGGATAGGCGGTATAATTTCTGCTGAAGCCGGTGTTTTGTGAAATGACAGTTGTGCTCGGAAACAACTGTTTCCACTTCTCCCAAGTGGTTCCGATCACCGGCAGTAACTCGAGCCGGTCGAAGTTGGTATCATGAGATGGCGCACGGAAAAACAGACCGGTTCCGGTTAGCGGGCAGAACGTCATCATCACTTTTTGGCCAGCGATCACATCGTTAACAATCTCGTGCCACCAGAGAATGTTTTCCGGATAAGCTTTCGCCTCGCCGTTGACGACCGCGCCGAGGACGAGATCGGAGCTGCGCACGTAGCGTGCCTCTGCCGAGGACGGCTCGACAAACTTGGGATTCGTCAAAGCAGGAATACCGTCTCTGGGCACGCCACCTGAAACGATGCGGTTCATCGGAAACGATCCCCACACCGGAAAATTGGCGGCGTCGGCGCGAGTAAAATAAATTTGCGGAAACAACTCGCTGCGCGAGCCTGTGTTATCGCGATCATACATCACCAGATTGTTCTCGAACAAAAGTCCGGAGACGCCAAAGCCAGCGTTGCTTGAGTTGTTGCCGTTGTTGCTGGTGTCGCCCAACAGGCTCGCGCCATTCTTCCCATTGCAGGCGATCAGCAGCAACATCATGACGAATGTGAAAGCGATGATAAATTTTTTCATGGTTCATATCCTCCGCTAACAACAAACCATTGGCAAAAACTCTTCCGCGCGGCGCGCATGATTTTGGTGGGTTGTTGCAATCGGATGATAAGTGAGCGCTTTTTGCAAGGCGGCTTGAATCATGTGCTTGCTCGGCGTGCCGTTAAATTGACCATCGACCAGGTAAACGCGGCATTGCATACCAAAATCCGTGCGAGTCTCTGCGCCTGGCTCAATGTCCATTCCGTTGATGCGAATCGTCGGTGAGCCGAGAAAGCGCTTGGCGACAGCTTCGTCCCACGAATCGATGCGCATGTTGTGCAACGTGACTTTGATATGGTTTTCGCGCAACACTTCGACAAGTAATTTCCGCGCCGCCTGCTGATTAGGGCAATCACGAAAATAGAGAAACTCAATTTGCAGATTCATGATTTCCCTCCGTGAAAATATTTCCCGTGGCGGTCGTTGATCACTGATTATTGATTACTGGCTGATCGCCGAACTTCAACACGTCCATCGGGCACACCGCAATGCAAATGCCGCACTGAATGCACTAGGTGTTTTTATTCGAAAACTCCTGTTGATTCTTGGCAAACTGCATGACGTTGATGCCGACTTCGCAGTAGCGCGAGCATTCGCCGCACTGGATGCACTTGTCGTTGCGGCTGATTTTGACCTTGCCGAACCAGTGCGATAGCAGCTCCATGTATTTCGCCAGCGGGCACCAGTAGCGGCACCACACCTTGCCGCCGAAAAACGGATAGAGCGTGACCGCAAGCCCTTTTCGTGTGCCGCGAACGCTGCCGAGAGCCCCGCCGTGCCGGCGCCAGCTATCACCACATCCAAAACCTCTTCATCCTGATTCTCCTTTTCCCCCTTTCTCCCCTTTTCCCTCTCACCCATTCGCCCATTCATTTCCGAGGTAAAATGCTCGATGACCACATTGCCTTGTTCTGCTGCGGTTTTGATCAGCGCCGCGCCGGCCAAATCGCCAATGATATAAAGTCCTTTGACGTTGGACTGAAAATTTTTGTCTAACACCGGCCTTGGCAAAACCCCGGGCTCGGGCTTGCCTTTGATCAGCCCGGTCAAAAAGTTTTGGATTACTTCTTTTGCCTTTGCAAACATATACCCACCTTGCATTCACTTGAGCTGTTTCAGCGTTGTCAAAATGTTTCCCAGATTCGTCCGCTCTTTGTAATTCACATGCACTTCGCGAAAGCGAATGACGCCGCTTTTGTCAATAATAATCGTCGTTGGATGAGGAATCACGTCCTTATTATAAACTTCGTAGGCTTTCATGACGACCAGATTTTGATCGGAAGCCAGCGGAAACGTAATGCCCAGCTTTTCGTGCCAGGTTTTGGCCTCCTCCGGCGCATAGCCATGAATGCCGATGAGCACGGCATCGTACTTCTCAATCTCGGAAAGATTCTTTTGCAACTCACCGAGTCGCTTCTTGCAATAGGGTCACCACGAGCCGCTGCGAAAGAACTCCACCACGACATTTTTCTTATCGAGAAAGTCGGCCAAGCGGATTTC
>JBOHQZ010000832.1:0-3432 GCA_050732275.1 bacterium | reverse complement strand
AAACACGGCGTCAAATGCGCCAGCAAGCCGGTTTGCATCATGAACCGCCCGGCGGCGAATTTGAGCCGGCTCGCCCAATCGCTGCGCGGCCGCGAGAACGCATATTCCAGCGCCGCCGCGTCGTTCATCGGAATGATTTCAAGACAGGCCTCGAAATTCGGGCGCTGCCAGTGCATTTGAATATCGCGAAATCCCAAGCGCTCGAGCGCAGCAACATGATCGCGAAAAAGATCCAACACATTTTGCTGTAGCCTTAACCCCTTCTTGTGGGGCACTGTTGCAAGGCCGTTTTTCCCGGCGTCGGCAGTCGCCCACTCCGCCTCGCTTCCATAAAGAACCCCGGAGACGGAGCGCGGCAAGAGGCGGGGAAGGCGCTTTATAACATTCTGCAATGAAGCGGCCCACTCAACGGGCTTCATTTCCCAGTAAAGGAAACCGCCCGGCGCCAGCAGCGCGTCGGCTTTCGCCAAACTCGAGGCCTCACGCAAGCGCAAAACCACCAGATCAAAACTGCCGTTTTTTTCGACCGCATTGATGCGGAGCGACTCGCTGAAATGTTTCAGCGCTGCCGGAAGCGCCCCGGGTTCAGGACCGAGATAAACGACGCGGCGCAAATACGGCTCGGGCAGAAGAAAGCGCCAATCGATTCGCCGCGCCAGTTGCAGGTCGTGATCGGAACGGCGGGCCGCGTGTTTAACAGAGGTCTCCGGTGTCGTCGCGATTGGCGACATCAGAATTTCGCTTTGAATAGACAAGATCGCATTAAATCACCAACGAATAGACTGCGTCCGTAGGATTAAGAGCAGTCTCGCCATGGCGGAATTGCTATCCGTTGGCCTTAATCCATCCGTTGGACATTTGTTTTAAGAAATTATTTAGTTGCCGCTTTTCCACCCTGAACCACAAAACTCAACGCCATGCTTTTCGGCACGGTAAAGTAATACAACACCGTCTTCTTACCGGTATTTACCAAAACCCCATCGGCTTTGGGTGAATCGACGCCAAAGTCATTGTCATTGATCACGGCAATCGTTGTGTCATTCACCACCGTAAGGCCTTCCGGCTTTTTATGAGATGCATCCCAGCCATTCGCCAGCAAATCCATATAAAGTGTTTTCTGCACCGGCTTAATACCGTTGGCGACGCAAATCTCGGCATTTTCCAACTGTTCCAACGTTTTACCGTTGAAATCTTCACGGGTTATCGGCGTTGCTTGCGAAATGTCGATCTTAAAAATCTTTTTTACATTCTCGTCTTTCTTCGCCGCGTGCTCGATCACTAAAAACTCGTGGTCGTTGATCGCCGTCATGTCGCCGATGCTCCACTCTTTGTTTTTTAGGCTCGCGGTCGGCGCTTCGTGCTCGTAAACAAACATGCTCGTGGCATGCGTTTTCGGATCGATCTCCAAAATCCGCTGCAAGCGGCTCGCTTCGCCGGCGGCTTTGTCGGGGTTGTACATCGGCGCTTGCAGAAGCGCATACACTTTGCCGTTCGGCGTGCAAGCAATGCCCTCGAACCCGCGATTCGGCCGTCTCTTCGCCAACACACTATCAATGGCCATTTCGTGCTGCGAGGCGCCAAACGGCGTATATCTTTTGATCACTTCGCCGGTCTTGCCGTTGACATGCCAGATCGTCGGGCCGTATTCGTCTCCAATCCAAAAGTCGCCGTTTTGGTCAGCCACGATACACTCGCTGTCAATTCCCCATTCATCCAAATTCGCCAAGGTTTTGTTGGTATCGACCCACGCCACTTCGCCACTATTGCCCAAACCCGCCGGATGCGGAATGCCGCTGGCATTCGTACCGCCGGATTTTTTCAACGTGAACGTTTCCATGACTCTGAGCGAATCGCCTTCGGCGCGCGCCTTGAAAACCTTGGGCGCATAATCCGGAAACGCGAACAAAATGGTTTCTTTGCCGGCATTGGCTTCGTTCGCATCGGCGTTCGGGCCGCGATCCGTGATCAAATAAAACTCATTCTCGGAACCGCGGATAAAATGCAGGCCGGAAATTCCGCCTTCGCAAATGGTCACGCCGTCGTGCGCGCCGATCACCGGCGGCGTCTTCAGCTCATACTTCACGAGCTTGATTTCTTGCGCATGCGCGCAAATGGACAAAACCAAAGAAACCGAAATGACAATTTTTTTCATTATCTCTCAATGTTGAAAAACAAGACCACAAACAAAATCTTTGTCGCAGACAACGCGCCACGCGGTGCAGAAAAAGCAAAAGCTTTTGGCTCACGGAATAGAACTCTCACGGAAATAAAAATTTTCAGGGTTTATAATTCATTTCCGTGAGCTGTTCCCTACGGGCGTAGCCAATTCCGTGAGCAAATAGCCTTTGGGATTGCGACTCATCCTCGCGTTGGGTCATTTTGTGTCAAAATCCGTTGGCAGCGTGTATTCATTGGATTTTATTTGTTGAACTCAACTTTCAAAATTTTTCCGGGCTCCGCGTCAGTCATTTCCGGATGATCATCGAGCAGTCTCACCGGATCGGAAAAAATGCCGGGAAGCTTCGGCGCCTGTCCATTATTATTCAAGTTCGCCCATTCCGGCACCACCACTTCAAAGCCGTTGCTCGCGAGCGCATTGGGGTCCAATAAATAGTTGTTCTTTTCCGGCCCGACGAAACCCAGCTCCATCGTCTTGCACGTCGGCCATTCCACCGGCACATCGAGCAGCGAGTTGCTCACGGCGACTTTGTTTTCCGAGAAATAATCTTCGGTAAACAGCACCTTGTTCTGATAAAAAACGCAACTGACGAAATTGCCGGAGCCGCCGCCGAAAAATTCTTTTTTCCGTTTCGCTTCGATGCCGAGATTGTTGCCGATGAACGTGCAAAACGCGATCTTCGGACTCGATAAATCTTTGCACGCCACGCCGATGTTGCAGCCGATGTACACGTTATTCAGCAAAATCGGATGCGAATTTTCGCCGACGCTGGTGCCTTTGTCGCCGATGTTCTCGAAGCGGCAATTGCGCACCGTGACGTAGCTGCCGGAGAAATCCACGCCGTCGCCGCCGGTGTTGCTGAAATGGCTGTCGGTGATTTCGCCGGTGCAAAAATCCAGATCGAACGCGTCGCTATCGGTGCCGGAGATGAGGCAATTCTTCATGAAGACGTGGCCATTCTTCACATTCAGGCCGTCCTCACTTTTCATCTCTGTAATTCGGCAGTTGATCAGCTCTGCGTCGCCATTGTGAATCGCAAAGCCGCCGGTGAACAACATGCCGTTGACTTGCGCCTGTCCGGCGTGTTGAATGTCGGTATAATGCACAACGACTTTTTCCGGCGGTCGCACGACGGCGAAAGTGTCCCATACTTTATCGATGCCCTCGCCATGAATGCGAATGCGATTATCCGGCGTGCCGATCGAAGTCAGCCCGCCGTAACACAACACGATGGCGCGCGGTTTCATCAAAAT
>JBOHQZ010000831.1:0-3440 GCA_050732275.1 bacterium | reverse complement strand
GCCTTTAGCGAAGCAATCACAAAATCCAACACCATTCTCGAGCTCAACAACCAAAATTACTTCGACGCTTGGGATGCCAAAGGCCTCGCCTACTCCGGCTTTGCCTTGTGCGAAAGCAGCGAGCATATTCCTGCGGCGATAGAGGCTTACCGAGCGGCACGGGCGCTTTGCAAAGATGTCGGCATCGTGAATCGCGTGCTGCGCTTGTTCGAGGCGCTGGCGGTGGCGGATGAGAAAGGGATTCTAGCGGAGGTGAGGAAAGCGGCGGCGGGGGAATAAACGAGCCTTGAAGTCGGCTCAAGCCGTCTTAAAATCGAAATCCAAAAATGAGGCCACTCGAGCTTCGCGTTTTTAAATCTCTACAGGTGTAGCTGTATCGAACAGGAATCGAACCCAATCAACTGCCTCTCCATTTTCCATCTCGACTCCTGAACGGCAAGCAAGAATTTCTTTGAAGTCTCTGGTCGCGAAGACCCACGCCAGTTCTTGAGCCTCATCTCGCAGCTTTTGAATCGCTTTGTCGGCTGCTTGTTTGGCAGAGACTGAATCAAATTCCCAAATCGGATACTTTGGGGGCAAAAGTCTTTTCACGCGCTCCAGAGTGCCCACCGGCAAATCAAAAAGACCGTAGACAAACAAACCCGAGTCGTCATCTTCGGCAAGATCACGAAAATAATATTCTCTTGAGCACTCTTCACACTGTACCATTCCTTCGAGGGGAATATCTTGCCACTTCAATACGATTTTTTCCTTGAACGGCGATGGCCCCGGGCAGAGGGCGGTTAGTTTCTGGCAACAAAGAGACATAAAAAATTCTCCTATTGATTTAAACGCTGTTCATTTTCGAGGGCTCGGATTTGGCCTCGGCTTCGAGAATAGGCTATTAAATTTTTTTACCACCTCTTCAGTAACAGGTTTTGGCAATTCGATGGTAACATGAAATGGATCTAGAGCTGCTGGCGTTCTATGAACGCGAAAACCGACTGCTTCGGCGGCCTCTATAGTAGACTCAATGAATTTTTTATTTCTAAAGGCGCTTGCCAATTGCTCACCGGTCATGCCTGAAGCAGCGCGCGCAGAAACCCCATGTGGGAAGCCATTCGCCTCTGCCCTCGCTGCCGCTTCTGCCAATTTTTCTTTGCTGATTTGTCCAACGCCGGCTCTGACTAGGCATTCATCAGGCATTGATGGTTAAATCCATTTTTGTTATGGACATAAACATTCACCTTTAGTTTAAATATACAAAAATTTCCCACTAATGCAACCATTGTTTTCAAGGTAGACGAAAAAACACTTGCGCAGTATGAACACATTGGTTATCTTATTTCTCGCAAAGACAATGAACACAGCCATGAAACTCAAAGACCTTGCTTTCGACGATTGTGTGATCGTCGGCTTCAGTCGCGACGCTGCCCGGGGTACATTGACTTTGACCTTCGAAGCTTATGCTGCCAATGTGCCGATTCCCGAGCGTGATCTTTATACTTTAGAATGCTCGGGTGTCAAAGATGTCCGACTCCAATTCTCTCCTGAATTTCCAACGGATCTAAATCGCCCCTATGATCCTGATAGTCACGATCAACGCGCTAATGAAATCCATGAGCTGCGCCGCGATACTTCAGGGTATGTCCACCTCATGGCCGCCATGATTCAAGGTAGTTTTTACTGCCAGTCATGTAGCCTTCTCCGCGTTGTCGAATTTGAAGTTGAAGCTTGAAATTGAGTCTGCTCTTCCCGCCGCATCGAAGTTGTGATCTTTCAGCTTTATCTCGCCATTTGCAAATTTATTTTTGGGTGGAATAAGAATTAACTGATTTGGTCAAAAAAATTGGGCGGGGCAAAAGTCGATTGGCTATCTTATGATTCACAAAGTTCCAATTATGCGGTCACCGCGACGGACAACGAACAAGGCTGTGTTGGCCGGATTTTTTTGGAGAAACTAGATGAATGCCAAAAGAGCGCCCGCAACTTTGCCGGTCATGCTGAGCATCATTTTTTTGTGCGGATTGAATGCTCTCTTATCTCAGCCGGCGGACAAGGCCATTTACCTCCGCGCCAATCAAATCGGTTATCCGCCCGAAGACGACAAAATCGCTCTCGCCTTTTCGCATCAAGCTTTGCCTAATACGCGATTCGAGATCGTCGATGCCGTCTCCGGCAAGCGCGTTTGGGGTCCGCAGAAATTGGGAACCAACGCCGGCGCCTACGGCAATTTTGCTCATCATTATAGATTGGATTTCACTGCCTTTCGCCAAACCGGCCGCTACAAATTGCGCGTCACGGGCGCCGCGTATGAATCTTTGCCTTTCGATATCGGTCCGGAAGCTTATACCCATCAGCATGAGCTTTTGCTCGCTTATATGCGCCAACAGCGTTGCGGCTACAATCCCTTTCTCGATGAAGTCTGCCATCAAAAAGATGGCCGCACGATGTACGGCCCCATGCCCGATAGCACGTTCATCGACGCCAGCGGCGGCTGGCACGACGCCGGCGATTATCTGCGCTATCTGTTGACCTCCGGCAATGCCGTGTGCCGCTTGCTCTTTTCTTATCGCGAGAACAAAGGCAAATTCAAAGACGAGTACGATGCGCTCGGCCATCCGCGCGCCAATGGCATTGTCGATATTCTCGACGAAGCGAAATGGGGATTGGATTGGATGCTGAAAATGCATCCGGCGCCGGATCAGCTCTTTCATCAAGTCGCGGACGATCGCGATCACATCGGTTGGGACATTCCCCATGAAGATTCCTCGGATTATGGCTGGGGCCCGGGCAGTTATCGCGTCGTCTATTACGCAACGGGAAAGCCGCAAGGCTTGGGGCAATACAAAAACACCTCAACCGGTATTGCCAATCTCACCGGCCGTTACGCCGCGGCGATGGCGATAGCCGCGGATATTTGGAAAAACGATTTGCGCGATTCCGCTTTTGCCGCGCAATGTCTCAAGGCCGGAAAAGAAGTTTACGCGATGGGCAAGCAGCAGTCCGGCTCGTGCGAGGGCGTGCCGTGCCGCGCGCCGTATCGTTATTACGAAAACACCTGGGCGGATGACATGGAATGGGGCGCGGCGGAAATGTTCAAAGTGACGCGCGCTTCTTCTTATCTCGAAGACGCGAAAAATTTTGCCCGCCGCATCAACACCACTTCGTGGATGGGCGCGGACACCGCCAATCATTACGAATATTATCCCTACGTGAATCTAGGCCATTATGCTTTGTATCCGCTGGTGGACAAATCGTTTCAAGACACGCTCGCGGGTTATTATCGCCACGGCCTTGAAGGCGTTCTGCGGCGCGCCAAACAAAATCCCTATCGCATGGGTGTGCCGTTCATCTGGTGCTCGTTCAATTTGGTCACGGATTTCATTGCGCATGGCCTGGCTTATGAAAAAATGACCGGCGACAAGCAGTATCATCAATTCGTTTTGGAAAATCGCGAT
>JBOHQZ010000830.1:0-3454 GCA_050732275.1 bacterium | reverse complement strand
TTTGGTGCGATTTTCAAAATACAGCACCGCAATCGTTTTCCTGGCGGCGTTCAGCGTCAGCTTTGGCGTTGAGGCATAGCTGGCGTCAGAAATCCATTGCGCCATGCTCGCGAATGACACTGGCCAGCCGTTCTCACTGGAATGCGAAGCAATCCAAACCGTCGGCAGCATCATGGTGAGAAAAAGCATGGGAACGGTTTTGAGCAACAGCCTGGCGCGCCGGCTCGGCACGGCAACAGGGCTTCCGATTTCGCGCGCGACCGCTCCGCCTGCAAACGCCGGCGCCGGTTTGGTGTGGGACACGGGCCGCGCGATTTTTTTCCCAAAACCCGGCAGCAGTTTCAAAATATTGTTGCGCGGATTTTCCGGCTTGCGGCCATTGGTGCCGTTGGCTTTTTCCGCCATCTCGAGCAGTGAGAGATTCATGGTCGGAATCTCGATCGCTTCCTGGCCGGCGGTGGGCACGAGAATTTTGTAAACTTCGATTTGTTGGCGGATGTTCTTCAGTTCTTTCGGGCCGAGGTTGATGGCGACGATCTGGAGCTTGGTTTTCACATGGTCATAAATATCGCGCGAGATGCAAATGCCGCCAGGCTCCGCCAGCGTTTGAATGCGCGCCGCAATGTTGACCTCATCGCCGAACAAATCTTCATCGACGATGCGAACTTCGCCGAGGTTGATGCCGATGCGCACGGCGACTTGCTCGCAATCCGGCTTGTTATAATTGTAGCGTTGAAAGCGCTCTTGCGCTTCGAGCGCGCACTGCACCGCTTCGACCGCGCTGCCGAAATCCAGCAGAAAGCCGTCGCCGGTACTTTTGATGATCTCGCCGTGATGTTTGCGAACGAGGAAACGGATGATGCGATTGTGATCCCTCAACAGCCTCAGCGTGAGCTTTTCGCTTTCTCCCATTCTACGGCTGAAGCCGGTCATGTCCGTGAACATGATGGCAGAGAGCTTATGCTTGGTTATTGGGCGAGGTTGCTGTTGCGTTTTCTGATCCATGAAAACATTTGCTCCTGCGAAAAGGTGATCTTTTTGGTTATGACTGTTGTGAATTTTTTCCATCCGTGCCCATCATATTTGCAAGGTTTGTGCCAGCATTTTTCTCCTTTAAAATTATAGATTTATGTTTAAATTACAAATAGTTAACCGCCATTTTTTGTTCGCAGTTGAAACGGTCGGACGTTTTGTGAGACAAAGCCGGAGCAAGGAGCCAATAAGCCCAAACAGATAAGGTGCCAATAACAAAGGCAAAGATTCCTGTTGCCGATTTTTTCCTTGACTGAAAGGCAAGATTTGTTAGATTGTAGGTAAAATGGTTTGGCAGGGGTTGACGATTCGACAGGGGCGTTTATTTCCAGTTGGCAGAATGAAGGAGTACTTGACGATGTGGAATCAAGAAAAGCAACAACGATTGGACGCATTGCGTATCCGCGAAGCGCAAGGAACACTGTTGGCTGTGGAGCGTGCGGAAATGGAAGCGTTATTCGCTGAATTGGACGCGGAAGAGGCGGAGGCGATGCGCCCGGCGTTAGAGCGAATGCAGCGGCGGCAAGCTGAATTGTACGCCGAGAAAAAACGCCTGGAAGCGGATGCTGCTCAACTAGAACACATCGTCAACGAGCAGAAGCAATTGCTTGCCGACGCTCGCTCGTATCTAGCACATCTGCGCACCAAACGTGCTGCACTCGCTGACGAATACCGCCGTATAACCGGACACGAACTTGCCGTGTTACGTTGAGGGAGGGATGCTGTGGAGGAGCAACAACGTGAACGTGCGCGCAAGCGATATGGACTTTGCTGCGGTTACTGTGGCGTTCATGAAGACGGCACAGGTGCGACGCTGACTATTGACCATTACCGTCCTCGCTCTTGCGGCGGCGGTGACGATGATGAAAACCTCGTCTATTGTTGTCCCAAGTGTAATGAGCACAAGGGCCCCTACTGGCACGAAACTGACCCGCCAAATATCTGCTTGCTTCACCCACACTACGATGATATGACGGCACACCTCCACGAAGACGAGGGCGGTCAACTCGCTGGTTTGACGCCTCGAGGTGCGTTCTTTGTCCAACGGCTGCGGCTGAACCGCCCCCAACTTGTTGCTTATCGCTTTCGTCTTCGCGTTGAGCAGAAGTTACATGATGAGGTAGACGTCTTGCGGCAGCGAGTGCACGAATTACAACGACAAGTCACCGAGCTAAACGAAAAAATTGAGTTTACCAGCACTGAAATCGAACGCGAAGGCCCATGATCTCTGAATGAATTTAAACTCAAAAAGTCGCCGCAATGCGTTTGGAAAAAATTCCATCTATCCATCCCGGCGCAATTTTGTTCGAGGAATTTTTACAACCGCTGGGCATCAGCCAATATAAATTGGCAAAAGACATCAATGTTCCGGCAAGACGGATCAATGAAATCGTGCAAGGCAAACGCGCGATTACCACCAATACCGCGCTGCGTTTAGGGCGATATTTTGGCATGTCGCCGCAGTTTTGGATCAACTTGCAATCGCATTATGATCTTGAAGTTGAAGCGGACAAGTTGGCGAATTTGCTCGAACGAGAAGTGCGAATCTATCAAGCGGCAGCATGATGATAAATGTTTTTCAGAAAATAACTATTCAGCTCATACTTTCATAAAAGCAAAAGCTGTAAGCGGATTGAGCAGATAATGATTCTCATAAACAAACTTCTTAAATCCGCTTTATCCGTTCAATCCGCTTACAAAAAAATAATAGCCGAACAGTTGCTTGAGAAAAATAAAAAAATCGTGAAAGGATAACATCACATGCCACATCTTGCCTTGCTCGGCGGCGCGCCGACCCGCAAGCAGCCGTTTCCGCAATGGCCGCTGCAACGTCCCGGACAGCTTGCGGCGTTGCAGCAAGTTTGGGAGAGCGGAAAATGGGGCGTCGGCAGTCCGTTCATTGCCGAGTTTGAAAAACGCTTTGCCGAGTTTCAGCAGGCGCAATATGCGCTCTCGATTTGCAACGGCACGGCCTCGCTGATGATCGCGTTGAAAGCGTGCGGCGTGCGCGCCGGCGATCAGGTGATCATTCCGGCTTACACGTTCATTGCCACCGCCAGCGCCGTATTGATGGTGAATGCCGTGCCGGTGTTTGTCGATATCGACCCGGAAACGTATAATATCGACCCGGCGCAAATCGAGGCGGCGATCACGCCGACGACGCGCGCGATCATGCCGGTACACGTTGCCGGGCAGCCGGCCGATCTCGACGCGATTTTGGAGATTGCGCGCCGGCACCAGCTTCCCGTCGTCGAAGATGCGGCGCAGGCGCACGGCGCGGAATGGAAGGGCCGCCGCGTCGGCGCGATTGGCGATATCGGCTCGTTCAGTTTTCAAGCGAGCAAAAATCTCACCGCCGGCGAAGGCGGCGCATTAGTGACCGACGACAAGGCGCTCATCGATCTGTGCTTCTCATATCAAA
>JBOHQZ010000829.1:0-3455 GCA_050732275.1 bacterium | reverse complement strand
AAATTCGACGGTCATATTTTTTCTTTTCGCAAAAATTGGGTTCGTAGTTGCGCCTTCAGGCGCTGATCTTGCAAAGTAAGAAAATGTATCAACGCAAAAATTTCTATAAATTGGAAATCTTTACGCCCGAAGGCGTTACTACGAGCCTAATTCAAACTGGGGTCATCCGGTATAACGCGAATATGGCGGACGACGTTGCGGAGCTTTGCCGCGTGAAACAAACGCTCGTCGATGATGCCGCGAACGATGCCGTAGCGTTTGGCCACGCCCGACATTTCCAGCAGTTGCTGTTTTTGGCCAATCGGAATATCGAGAACCGCGGCGACTTGATTGACGACGGACTCGAGCGAGGCGGTGCGATCGAGCTTGTGCTCCTCCAACTCGATGCCGAGCACTTCGGTCAAGTAGCGCAAAAATTGATTCAGAAAAGCTTTCCGCTCGTGCATTTGCTGGTCGGTTTCCAGGAGCAAGGGGTCGTCATCCAGCAGCCGGACGCGAGCGATGCGATAAGGATCTTCCTGCACGAAATCGGCGATCTTGAAGCGGCTCAACCCGCGCAGCAGAATATTGAAGCGCCCCTGCGGCAATTTCTCGTGCGCTTCGATTTTGCCGACGCAGCCGATTTGGTGTACCGCCGGCACGCCGAAATAATCACGCTCCCACCCTTCTTGCAGCAGGATCATGCCGATTTTTTGATCGCGGCGCAGCGCGTCGTGGATCAGGCATTTATAGCGCTCCTCAAAAATATGCAGCGGCAGGAAAACTTTTGGGAAGAAAACGACGTTCGGCAACGGAAAGATCGGAATCTTCGGGAGAGTTACGCCCGTTGGGCGGCGTTCACGCAGGGTCATGATTTTCCTCCTTCCTGAAACGTACCGGTGCAAATGTTGGAGGTGGCATCTGGTTTTCCATCACAGTTCCATCCACTTTAGTTTTCAGCTTTTCGTAAGCCCACCGCGCATGCTCGCGCAACAGCGCCTCCGGATGTTGCAGAAAACGCGCAACGATGGGCAGGTATTCAGTTACGCCGCTGTTGCCAAGCGCCACCAGCACGTTGCGCATGAACCCGCGCCATTTGGCGCGCTTGATTGGCGAGCGGCGAAATTTCTGGCGAAACGTTTCATCGTCCATCTCAGCCAATGCCGCAAGCGGCGGCGCGACAGTATCCGGCCTCGGCAAAAAGGCGCGCTCGGAAGTGACGGCGGCTTTACGATTCCACGGGCAAACATCCTGGCAAATATCGCAACCGAAAACGTGCTGCCCCATCTGCGGCCGCAGCGCTTCCGAAATTTCGTCGCGCAGCTCGATGGTCAAATAAGAAATGCAACGACGCGCATCGAGTTGATATGGTGCGATGATCGCTTCGGTCGGGCAAGCGTCGATGCAACGACGACACGTGCCGCAGCGATCCGGCGGCGGCGCATCAAATTCGAGCACGAGGTTGGTGATCAGCTCACCGATGAAAAACCAACTGCCGAGACGCTGGTTGATCAAGTTGGTGTTTTTGCCGAACCAGCCGAGTCCGGCATATTTCGCAAATACGCGGTCGAGCACCGGACCGGTATCGACGTAGTAACGGCCTTTGTAATCCGGCCCGACCTCCTGCTCGAGAAATTTGTGTAATGCCGCCAGTTTTTCGCGCAGAACGTCGTGATAATCATCACCCCAAGCGTAGCGTGAAATCCAGCCGCGTCGTGAATCCGTAATTTCTGTTGACAAAGGAGACGGGGTGTGATAAACGACGCCGATGACAATGACCGACTGGGCTTCGGGCATAATCTGCCGCGCATCGAGCCGCGCCGGCAATTGCCGCTCCAAATAATGCATCTCGCCGGCATGGCCGTCTTGCAGCCATTGCGGATAAAATTCAAGCTCTTGAAATTGGGCGACTGGAGCGACGCCGGCCAACTCGCAGCCCAATTCGCGGGCGAAAGATTTGATGCGGTCAGTAAGTGAGGCGACGGAACTTTTCATGACAAAAAAGTTGTTGCGTAATTCATTCAACTTTTTCGCCTTCATTCGAGTTATTCAGTTGCTGTTGTGAACTTGTAAATTCTGCCAGAATAAACTCGATGAGCTGTTGGGTTTGTTCCAGGAAATTTCTCACTTCTTCTTCCGGCGGCGGCTCAACCATGAAAGGATAACGCGCCTCGAAATAAAAGGCGTTGACAGTTTCACAAAATACACGAAATTGCTCGAAAGCTTTGTTGCGAGCTACAGCCTCGTCTAACAAAGCAGGCAAATCGTGGATACGATCCAATTCCCACCCAGTAGAAAGCAAATAACCCTTCAGGTATTTTTCCACTGTCTGTTGAATGTGCATGGCAGCCACTTCCATATTGCCGCCATGAGTGAGAAGAATCTCTACGGTTTGGACATCCGCATTGGCTTTGCGAAACCAATCATGCGGTAAAAGTGATTCCTTGCCTGGCATAAAGAATTTTTCCCTTCTCAAGAATTTCCTTGATGAATGGATCGCGCCTCTCCAATCGGGACTGCCATTCCTTTGGTGTGAAAACAAAAGGTGAAAAGGGTATACGGTGACGCAAGTCAGAAACCATCCGACAGACTTCCGCCCACCTCTTGTAAAAAGCCTTATCAGTATCTTTGATGATCAAAAGATCGATATCACTACTCGTCTGGGGCTCACCGTAAGCATACGAGCCAAAAAGAATGATCTTTTCCGGCTGATATTTCTCCTTGATCCTTTCGACGAGAAGCGGAATAACGTTGTGGACGTGTTCTGTGGAATTCATCATAAATTACCCTTCCTTCCGCGGCGACAGCCTCGCCTTAATCGCCAGCCGATGCTCGCGGCGCACGTTGGCGTCGTGCCAGCGTCGCGTCTCTTCCGGTGTGACGGGCTGATATGGCGGCGCCATCGTGGGCTTGCCGTTATCATCGAGCGCGACAAAAGTCAAATAAGCCGAGCTGGTGTGTTTGCGTTCGCCGGTGAGCAAATTTTCCGACCAAACTTTGGCGCCGATTTCCATGGACGTTCTAAAGGCGCGATTGAGGGCAGCTTTGATAATGATCATTTCACCCACTTTAATAGGATGGCGAAATTCGAGATAATCGATGCTGGCGGTCACGACAGGACGGCGGCAATGGCGGGTGGCTGCGGTGGCAGCGCAAATATCGACGAGGTGCATAACCTTACCGCCGAGAATGTTGCCCAAAATGTTGGCGTCGTTGGGCAACACCATTTCCATCATTTCTGCGGTGGTTGCAGCAACAAAAGCGGAGGTGTCTTGGCTCATAGAAGTGAATCAGCTACACAGGCCAATTAGTTTTTAAGAACCCAGCCGGGCCGTCTGAGCTACGTTACGCGCCGAGGCGAATTTCCATGCCTTCTTGCGCGGCGATCACATTTTTAAAATGCTGGCGCGCATACGCTTCGACGCGCGCCATGCTCTCGTCATCGTGGCGTGGGTCGTGATGAAAAAGCACGAGCT
>JBOHQZ010000828.1:0-3458 GCA_050732275.1 bacterium | reverse complement strand
ATATAATGTATATCAATATCATTAAAGATTTGCGGATAGCTGATGGCGTTGCCGGAGACCACCGGCCGTACGGATTGGGCCTCTTCAAGAATCCGATATCGATTCTCTTGCGCATCCCAATAACCATAGCTCAACACCTTCCAGCGCATGCGCGTCACCGGCGGCCGCGCTTTGCCGGGGTCGCGAAATTTTTCTTTGACCGGCCTGGGCACTTCGTACGCCACGTCCCAATTGCCCTTGCTGAAATTGCCGGTAAACGCGACGTTGTAAAGGCCATTGTCGATTATATAATACGCGCCGCTTTTGTCCAGCCGCAAATTGGTGTCGATGTCTTTGTACGTGCCGTCACTCGCAAGGTAGTGCACGTACCCGGGGCTGATGCGCGCCATGTAGGTGTTGTCGCGTTCGTTATAATAGGTTTTGCTGAAAAACGTGCGCTGGTCCGGCAGCTCGCGTACCGCCGAAGCGGTATCGGGCTGTTGTGCGAATGCCGGTTTCATTATAATAAGAATGATGAACAAATTCAACAGGTTTTTCATAGCAATCTCCATGATAATTTGCCCGCGAAACACGCGGAATGACGCGAAAATAAATTTTAGCGTGTTCCGCGTATTTAGCGGGTTAAATTTTCGGGCCCGCGAAACACGCGGAATGACGCGAAAAAAAACTTTTGGTGTATTTCGTATGTTTAACGGGTTTATCAAAAGCCTTTCCTAAATTCACCTTTTCGCCATTTTATTTCCGCCGGCGAAGCAGACAAAGAGACGCAAAAGATTTTTTCGTGTGTTCCGCGTGTTTAGCGGGTTAATATTCGGCCCGCGAAACACGCGGAATGACGCGAAAAGATTTTTTCGTGTGTTCCGCGTATTTCGTGGGCCGAGCTTTTTAATGTCATTCGTATGTTTAACAGGCTATTCTCATTCATGCTCTTTGGTCAAAACGATGCGCTCGTATTCCAATTTGGGATAATGGCCGAAATTGACCAGCAGGCCCAGTTGCATGCCGGTCGCGTTTAAATAGTTGATGACTTGCGCGCGATGCTCGTCGACGAGATGCGAAACCGCTTTGATTTCAACGATGATCTTATCGTAGCAAATGAAGTCCGGCTTGAACGTCTGCTGCAATTCGCGGCCGCGATAAGTCAGCCGGAGCAGCTTTTGCGCGTGCGACGGCAGTTTTTGATATTCAAACTCGATTCCCAGACATTCTTGATAAACCGGTTCCGTAAAGCCGCATCCCTTGTCTTTGTAAACATTGAAGCACGCCCCGATGATGGCATAGCTTTCATCCGGATAGATCAGCTTTGACATGGTTCGCCTCCTTAAGTTTTAACGTTTATTGGTGCCCGCGAAACACGCGAAATGACGCGAAAAAATTTTAGTGTTTTTTTTCGTGTGTTTAGTGTGTTTCGCGGGCCAAGCTTTATTGCTTCCAAAATTTTTGCCCGATCAAATCCAGGCCCCAGATGTTCCAATAAAGCATGGTGCCTTTGTCGTCATACACGGCGATCACGCGGCCGTCGGCGCCGGGGACGTAGAAGAGGTTGTTCTTGGAGGTGCGCTGACCTTTGCCGTCGTAGCCGAACTCGATGGTGCCGGCAGGCGCAACGCTTTTCTGTATTTTCACCGGTAAATTGCGATAATCGTACAAAATCGAATCAGCGGCATTGGAGCCCAGCTTCGCTTTGTCATGGGTCATGTTGCCGTTGGCGTCGTACGTGTAGTTTTTATTCGTATGCCCGGCCATGCCGCCGATAAATCCCAGCTTGTTGGTGTTGGGATAATCAAGATACCAGTAGTCCATAACTGTCGCAACGCCGTTTTCCTTAAAACGCAGCATGAGATCGAGATTGCCGTGGCGGTCGTATTCGATCAGGCTGTCCGCGGTGGCGCGACCGGTCAAATCGTAACGCTTGGAGTTCACCCAGCTCGTCACATAATGCCCCCAATCGGCTTTGAGCAGGCGGTTGGCCTTGTCATATTTGAAAACCCAGCCGGTCAAGCTGGAGCTCACCGGTTGGGTGTTGCCGGAGGTGTTGGTGATGGTCCAGGCGATATTGCCATTGTATTGAGCCGCGAAAAGGCTGTGGCCGGCGGCAATGTGGTCCTGTTTATTATAACCGATGATCTGACCGAATTTATCGGCGCTAATGCCGTTGCCGCCATCACCACCTGGGTCTTGGGTAGAATTGAGATTTTGATGATTGATCTGTGTCAGCCAATCGCGGCTGTTGTAGAGATAGTCCACGCCTTGCCGCGTGCTGCCGAGAACGAGGCGCCGCACCTGGCCGCCGGGCCAATAGGTGTATTGCGCGTCGGCGGCCATGGGTTTGTTGTCGGCGGTGTTCGTAAAAACCTTTTCGAGCCGGCCCAAAGCATCGTAATCGTACCAAACATAAAAGGCATCGGTGGAAGCGCCGGGCGGAAAAACGCGGCGATAATACATCTTCGTGACTTTGCCCAGGGCGTCATAAAAATAATTGATCACGATGCTGAGATGGCCGCCGCCGTCCGAAACATTGCTCTTGGGAATGAAATGTTGGACCCATTCAACGTTGCCGTTGTCGTCGTAGGAATAAAACATGTATCCTTTCACATTGGGGTAGCGGTCGGTAACGTATTCGATGGCGTCCAGCCGCCCGCGGAGATTGCGCTGCGGCGCGTAACCACCATACGTAGTGGAGTCGTATTGGAACTTGACTTTCACCGTATGGCCGCCGATGGGGAAGGCGGTGCTATCAGCTTTATCCTGTTTGAAAAGGCTTGCCGGCGTCATCGTGCCTTCTTCGGTCTTGCGACCGAGATTGTCGTGCTTGTAATAGATGAAATAATTGCCGGCAGCGCCGGTGCTATCTTTCACAAAGCGCAAATTGCCCCTCTTGTCATAATACATGCTATCCGGTCCGCTATCCGGGGTTTTGCGCGAGGTGAGCTGGCTGAGGGTGTTATAAGTCAGAATCGTGCAAAAAGCGCTCCCCCAATCGACGGCGTTGTTGTTGCTAAAGTTAAATGCCTTGGGCGGCGCAATTTTGGTAAGATTGTTCAAAATGTCGTATTGAAACGCGGTGGCGAGTTTCGTGGTGTTGCTAACGTTGCTGGCGCCGCTGGAATCGCTGCGCACGCCGACTTTGTTGCCGAAGCTGTCGGTGAAGATTTCGGTTTGGACATTGTTCTCGTCAATAATGCGTGTTTCAAAAACGGTGTTGGCCGGCATGCTCAGCTCGTTGGCGGCATTAGTGCCGTAGTAATATTTCACATATTTCTTATCCGGCCCGAGCTTGCTGAATGCGGTTCCGGGAAAGTATTGGTAGCGCACGCGATTGAGCGGGTCGGGATAATATTCGGTTTCGGAGAACGCGTAGGGACTGGTGTCGTATTCCTTCTCGGAGGAAGATTGCCCCCATTGATAGGCGGGGTGGTTGCCGGCGGTTTGGGAATACCAGGCGTTGGCCGAATCGG
>JBOHQZ010000827.1:0-3468 GCA_050732275.1 bacterium | reverse complement strand
AGTACTTTTGATAGCCGTCAGCGCCTCGCCATGCGCTTTCGTCGTGATTTCCGATGCAGGCAAAATAAGGGAAGTTGGCGCCGAGAACGTCGTCGATCTGTGCGTCCCATGCCGCGGGGTCATCGTTGTAGTCGAAATCTCCGAGATGCAACACCGCTTGTGTGCCTTCCGCTTTGACCAGATTTAAAACCGCACGCGCATTTTCGCCCACTCCCTGATCGCCGAAAAAAGCGACTTTAAAATTCGGCGGTGTCTGGCCGAAAGCTTGCGCGAAAGCTGTAAAAACTTCTGTGATCCTGCAAAGAATAAACACTAGTTCAAGATTCAGTCGCTTAAGACGATTGGGCGGCATGGCATTATCTCCGAGCAGTGATCAAACCATTACTCCATCTCCTACTCGCTTTAAAAGTAAGAGTTGGGTTGAGGTCATTTATTTATTGGTGATTTTTTTTACGCTTCGCCCAGCCCTTGAAACAAATCCGTCAATTGCTGGATTTCCGCGCTCTCAAGCTCACGCAGAATCTTGCCATCCTGCATGTGAATGAGCCGGCGCGCCCATTTGGCTTTGGAAATTTCGTGAGTGACAAGAACGATGGTCGTGCCCTGTTCATTCAACGTTTGCAAAATTTCCATGATCTCCTGGCCGGTTTTGGTATCGAGGTTGCCGGTCGGCTCATCAGCCAAAATGACATCGGGATTGGTGACCAGCGCACGCGCAATGGCGACGCGTTGGTTCTCACCACCGGAAAGCTCATTGGGACGATGCCGGGCCCGATGCGCCAGACCCACGGACTTGAGCATGTCCAAGCAAAGGCTTTGGCGCCTGACACGATCCATTCCCATGTACATCAGCGGCACCTCGACGTTTTCCAGGATCGTGAGCTGCGAGATAAGATTAAAGGCCTGGAAAACGAATCCCACCTTGTGATTGCGCAAGTGAGAAAGCTCCTGATCCGAAAGGTTCTCAACCGGTGTGCCATCCAGCAGATAAGTGCCGGCAGTCGGCTGATCCAGGCAACCCAAAAGGTGCATCAACGTGGATTTTCCGGAGCCGGAGGGGCCCATCACGGCGACAAACTCCCCCCGTTCGATCGCGAAAGAAACGCCGCGCAACGCATTCACTTCGGTCAAGCCCATCATATACGTTCTGGTCAGATCGTTCACTTCGACAAGCATCGCCATACTCCTTAGCAGGTCAACGTAAGCTGGAAACTTTATTCTTACTTTTCACCGAATCTGCGGTGAGGGAATCGAACAAAGCGAAATTTAAATTTAACGCGCTCGCCACCGAATCTGCGGACAGCGAGTCGGAAGGCGTGAGCTGGAAATCGGAGCCAGCTTTCACCAGCTTCGGTATCGCCGAAGAATCGGTTGGCGCAAATTTAAAGTATTGCGTAATACGGGTGAACCAAGAAGTGACGCTTTCTTCTTGCGTGAGTTGCTCGAGAGCCGGACGCGACAGGCATATCCTTTCATAATCATGCAAGCCTTCTTTAACTATGGCGACGCGATCATTGCTTTCTCCAAGCACGATCGGGCGCGATTCAATTTTCCCATTATGGTTTTTCACGTAGACGAGAGCCTGATCCTGTTCATCCAGAAAAATGGTTTCAAGCGGGATAAAAAGCGCGTCGTCATGCTGGTTCACGATAATATCCACATTGGCGGTGAGGCCCGGCTTCAACCGAACGTCATGCTCGAGCACTTTGATCGTTACGTCAAAAACTTTGGCGCCGGTGGCTTTGCCGGTAATCTGGCTGACCTTGCGTCTCGCCAAGTCGGAAATGGACTTGATTTCTCCCTTGAAGACGGCATCCGGATACGCATCCAACCGAATTTCCACCGGCAGGCCGGCTTTAACCCTGGACAAATCTACTTCACTGATCTCGGCATCGACCATCATCGAAGAAATATCCGGCAAATACATTAGATCCATGCCCTCGAACGGCGTCATGCCCAGGCTGATTTTTTTCGGATTATCCGCATCGCCCATGGTTGCATAGACCACCAAGCCGGCGCGGGGAGCAAGATAAACGCCTTCGCGCAATTTTCTGCGCTCTTGCGCAAACCCTCTGGCGGCGCGTTCCACGTTCGCACGCGCAGCATCGACGGACGCCCGAAACGCCATCGTTTTTGATTTCAGCTCCATGTACGCCAAACGGGCCTGCTCCACTTCGCTCTCCATAACGAAACCTTTTTTCGCCAGCTCCGGAAGCGACTCGTAATTCTTGCGCGCGCCTTCTTCTTTGGCCTGTTGCGCATGCAGATCACTGATCGCTCTGGATAAATCTGCCTTCGCCACCAATAAAGACGACTGCGCCTCGCCGCTGGAGATGACATATTTTTCAGATGCAAGTATGATCAAAGTATCCCCTTCCTCGACCCATTCACCTTCCGGGGCCATCCAGATGATCTGTTTATCATTGATGGCGCTGACGGTTACTTGATCCTGAGCGCGAAGCTCGCCGGCCTCGGTGATTTTGATCGTGATGTTGCCGCGCTTGACCGCGGTGGTCAGAAGCGGCTCACCGCTGTGATTTGAAACAATGAGCGTGCCGCCGGAAATCAGGCCAACAATAACTGTCATGACCAGAATTATCGTGATCTTCTTGCGTTTTTTACTCGCACGCGGTTTCGCTCCTTTATTATGATGGTCGATAAGCTCTTTCATAGGATGCATCTCCTTATTTTATCCGAGTACATTAACATGACATGCCTACTCTCAGGCGAAGGCTGGAAGTATCTTTTGAAGCACAAGCACTGCAATTACAATCATTGGGTCAGCGGCTGTCCCGTCAAGCTTTCCAGCAGCGCCAATTGGGTATGATAATCCACCAATTTGGCCACATATTGATTTTGGGCTTTGAACAAGGCTTCCTGCGCATCGATAATATCCAGGTTCGAAGCCCGCCCGAGACGGAACATGGCGGTAGAAAATTCAACTTTCTCTTTCGCCGCGACGATCGTGCCTTGCAAGGCATTAAGCTCCTCGGTGATGCTGTGCGCGCCGCGGATGATGCCGCGAACGCCGAGCACGATTTGCCGCTGGAGATCGACCAGCCGGTCCTGCTGCTGCGATACGGCAATCTGCGCATTTTCGGCATTGGCAGCAGCCTCGCGGTTTAAAAACGGATAGCTTAAATTAATTGACGCCTGCAAACCGGTCGTCCACAAGTCTATGTTCTGGTCTCTGTCCGTATCCAAATTTCCGGAGTGCAATACCGTCAGATCAAGCTGAGGCAGGAGCGCATTTCTAGCCACTTTGAGCGATAACCGGGCGCGGTCAACGGCAATTTCAGCGCTGTGTGTTGAAGGGTTATTCTTCACAGCAAGCTCTATTAATGCCTTCTCATCGAGGGCTATGGGCGAGAACCGCAACTCGGTTTTCGCCAATTCTATCGGCATCTCGATCGGCAGGCCAATAACTTCTTTTAAAGCATCGAGGGCGAGCTCGTATTCGGTCTGAGT
>JBOHQZ010000826.1:0-3475 GCA_050732275.1 bacterium | reverse complement strand
AAACACGCACCTGATACCGATGATTATTCATTTTCGGCGAGCTCGCGCTATTTTAGCTTTGGCACGCCGTCGCAACTCTGCCCGAGTTATTCCTTTGTCGCCCGATGCTATTGACTGTTTTGCCTCGTCAAGCTTATTGAAAAGATTCATCTTGAACTGCATTCGATCAAAAACCGTTTGGCTCATAAGCACAACGCTGCCATAGCCATTTTCAGTTAAAAAAACCGGTTGGTCTTGCTGTTGACAGAATTCTAGCAAATTGCCGGTATGGCTGTGCAACTCGGAAAGCGGACGAATGATTGGCATAATGTACTCCAGTTAGATAATTGATCGGATAAATAAAAAATAGCTGTTTTCATTTCAAAAGTCAAGAACAACAAATCAAATTTTAAAAGGCCATTACTTGGCTCATACTATCATGAAGCTGTCTCTACAAAATTATTTAAACACCAAGCAAGGGAAGAATCAAAAACTCCTCTCACTCTTCCTCACCGCCGGTTTTCCGCAGATCGAAGCGACGCTGCCGCTGCTCAAGCTGCTCGACGAGGCCGGCGCCGATCTCATCGAACTGGGGATGCCTTTTTCCGATCCGCTTGCCGACGGCCCGACGATTCAACGCAGCTCGCAAATTGCTCTGCAAAACGGGGTGACGGCAAAAAAAGTTTTGGCGATGGCCGCGGCGGCAAAATCCCAATTGCGCGCGCCGCTTATTCTCATGGGCTACTATAATCCCATTCTTCAATTTGGGCCGGAAGAATTTGTGCGAGCAGCGGCGCAAGCCGGCGTGCAGGGACTCATCATTCCGGATTTGCCGCCGGAAGAAAGTTTGACGTTGCGGGAATTTGCTCGCACACTCGGCGTCAGCCTCATTTATCTGGTTGCGCCGAACACTTCGGAAAAACGCTTAGCGCTGATCGACGAGCTGACCACGAGTTTTATTTATGCCGTTTCCATTTTAGGCGTGACGGGCGTCAGAGAAAAGGTGGCAACCCAGGCCGTTTCATTTTTGAAAAGACTCCGGCAGCAGGTGAGGCATGCCGTGCTCGTCGGTTTCGGCGTGGCCAATGCTGATGATGCCCATCACCTGGCGGCTTATTGTGACGGCGTCATCGTTGGCAGCGCACTGCTGCATCAAATTGAAAAGCATTGGCCGGACACGAAAAGAATCGGCGATTTTGTCGGCGAGTTGCACCGCAGTTTGGATGAAAAACGGGATATGCATATTTAAAACTTTTCAGAAGGAACAAAACGATGGATATTGCAGACTGGCGCCAGCGCATCGACGCAGTCGATTTGAAGATTCTCGAGTTGCTCAACGAGCGGGCGCGCTATAGCCTCGAGATCGGGAAAATCAAACATCGGTTGAATCTTCCCGTATATATGCCGGAGAGAGAAAATCACATCTATGCCAGGTTGGAGCGCGCCAATCGTGGCCCGCTGGCGGATGCGGCAGTGCGCCGTTTATTCGAGCGGATCATCGAAGAATCGCGCCAGATGGAATCAGCTTGCAAAATGCCGGCTTTGCCGCACGAGGCTGAAACATTGAATACAAACAAATAAGGAGAATTAACCCCATGGTGGTCGTTATGAACGAAAGTGCAACTGAAGAGCAAATTCATGCCGTCGTCACAAGATTAAATGAGATGAAATTCGAAGTACATCGCTCCAACGGCGTCAATCAAACCTTGCTGGGCGCCATTGGCGACAAACGCGGCGTTGATCCGCGAAATTTCGAGCTGATGGAGGGCGTACACGAGGTTTTGCGCATCACCACGCCGTACAAGCTCGCCAGCCGCGCGTTTCATCCCGAAGATACCTTGATCAAAATCCGAGATGTCGAGATTGGCGGCAAGACCGTCGTCGTAATGGCCGGGCCTTGCTCGGTAGAAACACCGGAGCAAGTGGAGAAGATCGCAGCGGCAGTGAAAAAAGCCGGCGCTCAAATTTTGCGCGGCGGCGCTTTCAAGCCCCGCACTTCGCCCTACTCGTTTCAAGGCCTCGGCGAGCCGGGGCTGAAAATTTTGCGCCGAACTGCGGATAAAGAAGGATTGCTCGTGGTTTCCGAAGTCATGGAAATCGCGCAAGTGCCGCTGGTGGCGGAATACGTCGATATTCTGCAGGTCGGCGCGCGCAACATGCAAAACTTCAATCTGCTGCGCGAGCTGGGAAAAATTCGCAAGCCGGTGCTGCTCAAGCGCGGCTTGGCGGCGACCATTGAAGAATTGCTGATGGCGGCGGAATACCTCATGGCCGGCGGCAATTATCAAGTGATTCTCTGCGAGCGCGGCATCCGCACGTTTGAAAATGCCACGCGCAACACGCTCGATATTTCCGCAATTCCGGTGGTGAAAAAGTTGAGCCATTTGCCGATCGTCGTCGATCCCAGCCACGGCACGGGCCGGCGCGACAAAGTTGCCCCGATGGCACGCGCGGCAGTTGCGGCCGGCGCCGACGGCTTGATTATCGAAGTGCATCACGACCCGGACAATGCGCTTTCAGACGGCGCGCAATCGCTCCTGCCGGAGCAATTTGCCGCTTTGATGAAAGAGCTGAACTTGATCGCGCGAGTGATTGGAAAAAAGGTATAATGGTGCTGGTTACCCGTTGCCGGTTGCTTAAAAATTGCGCTCGCGCCGCGGTAAAAAACCGAGCACTGCGGAGGCAATGATCACTTCAAATGCTCAAAGAAACATTTCGACGCATCGCCGTTGTCGGGCTCGGCTTGATTGGCGGATCATTAGTGAAAAGCCTGCGTCGAGCCGTGCCGGATTGCAAGTTGGTCGGTGTTGACTTTCACGAGGTGCTCGTGCAGGCGCAGGATGATCTCGACGCGGCGTTTTTGCCGGTAAATTTGGGCCAAGCGCTGAGCGAAGTTGACTTGATTTTTCTTGCCACGCCTGTCGGTGTAATTTTGCGTTTGCTGCCGGAAGTCTCTCGCGTGATGCGCCCCGGCGCAATTGTAACCGATGTCGGCAGCACCAAAGGTTGGATCGTCAAGCAAGCCGCGCACCATTTTAACGGTGACCGTTATTTTATTGGCGGCCATCCCATGGCGGGCAGTGAAAAAGGCGGGTGGGAAAATGCGGACGCGCATTTGTTTGAAAATGCCGCTTATGTTCTGACACCAGCGTCGAATCCTCCGGCGTATTCATTAGAATCATTGGCGAATTTGTTGCAAGCCCTCGGCGCGAGAATCATTATACTCGATCCGGAAGAGCATGACCGCCTCGTTGCCGAGGTGAGCCATCTGCCGCAGCTTTTGGCGATTGCACTGACCAATTTCATTGCGCGCGATGGCATAGAGTTCGAGAGCCATCTGCAATTAGCCGCGGGCGGCTTTCGCGATATGACGCGCATCGCCGCGAGCCGGTTTTCGATTTGGCAAGATATTCTGAATAGCAATCGCGCCAACGTCCGGCAAAGCTTGCAGGAGTTCATTGCCGTTCTCCAGCAGATGGCGCGCGATTTGGATGAC
>JBOHQZ010000825.1:0-3489 GCA_050732275.1 bacterium | reverse complement strand
TGGCCGGCAATGGAAACGATGGCATCGCCCAAAAGCAAACCCGCTTTTTCCGCCGGACTATCCGGCTCAACGGAGACGAGCAGCATGCCGGTTTCCTGACTGAGTTGTTGCTGCAGAGCTTTGGGCAGATAAACCGGCTGCGTGCCGATGCCAAGATAACCGCGCCGGATCCGGCCGTGCGCCAGCAACTCGCCAACGACGCGGCGCAATGTTACAGTTGGAATCGTCACGCTGGCATGTCGCAACAGCGCCGAAGTGTTGAGGCCGAGCACTTGTCCGGTTGCGCTCACCAGCGGCCCGCCAGAAAAGCCGGGATACATCGCAACGTCCGGCTGCAAATAATGATCTAACAATCCGCCAATGGCTGGCCGCCATTTTTTGCCAAGAATGCTCACGATGCCGAGCGTCGCTTGCACATTTTGTCCTGGCCGCGCCACCGCCAGCACGAGATCGCCAACGCGCGCGCTGTTGGATTCTGCAAAAGTAAGGGGCGTGAGGCTTGCACCTTGAACGCGCAACACCGCCAGATCGGTTGAAGGATCGCGACCAACTAAAGTCGCGGCAACAGCTTCACCGTTGGGCAAGCCGACAAGAATTTTATCCTCACGCTTAATGACGTGATCCGCCGTGACGATCACCCCATCCGGCGACCAGACGATACCACTGGCAGCAAAGCGACGGCGTGCTTCGATGCGGACGACGCCTTGACCGGCGGCTTCGACTGCGGCAGCAAATGCCTCTGATAAATTACGCAAAATTTCAGACATGAAATGATCTCCTTTGTTGGTTTGTTAAATATAATTTACACAAAGGAGGCACGCTAAACATCACCTATTGGATGAGGGTATACCTACCAAAATGGCTAGGCCATTTACAAGTTGAATCTTTGCCAAAAAGCAAGAACTTTCACGCAAAGCCGCTAAGCCGCAAAGGATCGCAAAGAAAAGTCTTTGCGTGCGCTTTTTTCTTTTTGTTGCGACTCGTCTGCGTTACAGAATAATCAACCCTAACCGTGTTGCGCGCACGACCGCATCGGTTCGGCTATGGGCATTTAACTTGCCCAAGATAGCATTGACGTGAAATTTAACAGTGTGCTCGCTCACTCGCAGCCGCTGCGCGATGGCTTTATTTGCCAATCCTTCGGCTAACAATTGCAGCACCTCCAATTCACGCGGGGTCAATGCCTCGACGCGCGGGTTTGTCTCAGGATGCCGGTGCGGAACCAAAACTGCAGCGAGAGCTGGATCAAGCACCACAAGCTCTTGTGCTGCCGCGCGCAGAGCGGCTCGCAAATTCTCTGCCTCAACTTCCCTGAGCAAAAGGCCGCGAATGTTTTCCGTCCAAGCCTCGGTAGCGTGAGATTCGTCGGGTAGTAGAGCAACAATAGGTGGGCTTATGTTCGGAAGCTCGTTGAGAAGCTTTATTGAAAGCTCTGCATTCAAGCCGAAATCCCAGAGCACAACATCGGGATGATATAAGGCGAATTGCGCCGTTAAGTTTTTATCCGCCGCGATTTGGCCAACGAGAGCAAAACCAGGTTGATCAGAAAACAACGCCGCCAAGCGCTCCCGCACCAGCGGATCATTCGCCACAATCAGCACGCGCAAATTATCCGTCACCGAACTCATTCATTCTATTACAAGTTTGAGATTCAATTTGACACAATCACAATCTCCACGCCATTCCCATCCTGATCGCGTGTAAAAATAGTTGATTGGCTCACCAAGGCGCTTCTATCCTCAAACGCAAAACCTGCGGCGCGGAGCCGCTCTTTCAAAACTTGCAACGTGTCAAGATCTGGTATGCTGATCGAAAAGGAGAGCAGCCCAACCGCATTGGGCGGCGGAGACGGCGCGCCTTGGCCGGCCCAAATGTTCAGGCCGACGTGGTGATGGTATCCTCCGGCAGATACAAACAGCGCGCCGGGATATGAGCGCTGCGTGACATCGAAGCCGAGCACGCCATGATAAAACGCCTCAGCCTTTTGCAAATCCGAAACGTGCAAATGAACATGCCCAATGTCAGTGCCGGGATGCACGCCTTCCCATGGCGACGTATCTTTTTCTATCTCACGCAACAGATTCTCAACGTCAAGCGGATCGGTTGCCATTTCCACTGAGCCGTTGCGCCAGCGCCACTGCGCGCGCGGCCGGTCGGTATAAAGCTCGACGCCATTGTTATCAGGGTCGGCGAGATAAAGCGCCTCGCTGACAATATGATCCGCAAAACCTTGAAACGTCCAGCCATTTTCAATCAAACGGCGAAAGACACGCGCCAATTCTCGACGATTCGGAAAGCGAATGGCGGTGTGAAAAAGACCGGTCGTGCGCGGCGGCTTGGGCTTAGCGTCCGCCCGCGCCGTGAGCAGAATGTGCGCCGGAAGTTTTCCCGTTGCAGAGAGCATTGCGGTTTCGGTATTGCGGCTGATCTCTTTGAAACCGACGAGATCTTTATAAAAATGCAGCGCATGCGGCAAATCCGCCACTTGCAAATGCGCGTGTCCAATCTGGGTTGCAGCGGGTAAACGAAACTCATTCATGTTCGACACTCCTACGAGCTTGGCTCTTGTTCATCAAATCAAACTTCGGTGCCCGTGAATTTATTCCTTATGTTGAAAATCCCTTGCAATCTTGCAATCTCTGCTGTAAAATATAAAGCAATAAACTTGGATTTTAATGGTGCCATGGTGATTGATGTTATTCACTTCCGCGTTTAAAAGAAAAGTATTTGATCGTTTTGGCGTTCCTGAAGTCTTTCGGTGGGAACCTTGCAATATTCGCCGCCTCAAGCCCAACGAGACGTTGATCCGAGTGAAATTCATCGGCGTCAATTATGCGGACATCATTGCGCGCCGCGGCTATTACAAATGGGCGGAGAAGCCGCCGATTTGTCCTGGATTTGAAGTGTCGGGAGAAATTATCGATAGGGGAGAGGCGGTCACGCTGCCGGTCGGAACAAAAGTTTTGGCCGTGACGCGATTCGGCGGATACGCGGAGGCGGTGATTGCCGAGCAAAGCCGCGTTTGGCAAATTCCTGAAAATATGAGTCTCGAGGCCGCGGCGGCCATGCCGGCAGTTTATCTCACCGCTTATCATAGCTTGAGGGAAGTGATGCGGATTCGCCGCGGCGACGATATTCTGATTCAGGCGGTTGCCGGCGGAGTCGGGACGGCGGTGTTGCAAATTGCCAAACATTTCGGCTTAACCGTCTACGGCACGGCGAGCACCGAAGAGAAATTGCAATATGCCCGCGCCTTTGGCTTGGATTATGGCATCAACTACGCGCGCGAAGATTTTGAAATCGCTATGCGGAGGTTGACGCAAAATCGCGGCGTCAAGTTTCTGTTGGACTCTCTCGGCGGCCATGCTTTGCGCAAGGGCATTCGTTGTTTAAAACCGATGGGGCATGCCGTGACCATTGGCGCGGCAGGAATCATTCCGCCGCAAGGATTCAGTTGGCAAAACGCGAAAGAGTGGAAGCGTATTGCCG
>JBOHQZ010000824.1:0-3490 GCA_050732275.1 bacterium | reverse complement strand
TTTTGCTCATAGTTGGACTGGCGAATTGGGAATCATCATGGCGCACGCGGCAAACCGTTCAGACCGAAAGCCAACCCCAGACGCCGGAGCAAATCGCCGCACAAAATGCCGTCCGCCAATATCGCGACAGCATGAACCCCGTGATGGCGCGCGAAATCATCATAACCATCGGCATGATCGTGTTGGGTTATATTTTCTTCGTGCGCGCCTTCGGCCGTGAAATGGAGAAACGCGCGGCGATGGAATCGGAATTAAAGGTTGCTCATCGCATCCAGGAAAGTCTGCTGCCGCCGCGAGAAAGAAAAATGGCTGGTTGGCATCTCTTCGGCACCGTGCGGCCGGCGAGCACGGTCGCGGGCGATTATTTCGATTACATCGAGCTTCCGGACGGCCAGCTCGGCGTGTTAGTGGCGGATGCCTCGGGCCACGGCGTCGCCGCCGGTTTGCTGATGGCGATGCTCAAAAGCCAGTTGTCAAATTTGGCCGCCGGAGATGAAAATCCGCAAGCTCTTTTCCAACGCCTGAATCGCAGCGTCCGCCGCCTCGCGCCGAAACATACGTTTGTGACTGCGGCTTTTGTCATTCTGCCAAAAGTGAATTCTACCGCCTTGCGGCAAAGTCAGATCGAAATCGTCACCGTCGGCCATCCGCCGGTTTTGCACTATCGCGCCGCCACCAAAGCCGTCGGAGAAATTCGCACGCCGGCGCCGGCTTTGGGATTGAATGAGAACTTGGCGGTTGACTCGGTTAAATACGCGGTGGAAGCAGGCGATCTGCTTTTGCTTTACACCGATGGCTTGTTCGAGCAATTTGACGCAAAAAATAGCGAATGGGGGATGGAAAATGTCAAGAAGGTTTTAAAGCAATTCGTGCATTTGGCTCCGCCTCAGTTGTGCGAACAAATTTACGAGCGTGGCGTGAAGCATCGCGGCAATCAACCCCAACACGACGATATTACACTCGTCGCGGTTCGACCAACCGATGAAAAGTGATTAAAGTTCGTACGTAGTCAATTCCAGCCGATGCCCGTCCGGATCGCTGAAATAAATCGAATGCGCGATATCGTGATCTTGAAATTCAAAAGCGATGCCGCGATTGCGGAGCTCAACCTGCGCCTGCTCGAAATTTTTTCGGCTGACGCGAAAAGCCAGGTGCCGCATCGCAATCGTGTCATAATCCGGCGCCGGCTTGGGTTCCTGAGTTTTGGTGGGGAAGAGGGCAATGCAGGTATTTCCCACACACATCATGGTTGGCACCTCGCCCCACGCTTCTTCGTAGCGCCGTTCCAACCCCAGTACTTCTTGGTACCACTTCCGTGAATGCTCAAGATTTTTCACCGCCAGCGCCACGTGGTCGATGTGATCGATTTTAATCATCAGTAACCTCCGTTCAATTGCCCATAATATGTGAACTGTCCTTCGCAAAGTCAATACAGAATTTACTTGAGTTTGTAACAATACCGTATTATTTTGATTACACCGTTTTTTTCGTTGCAATTCTCTTTTCGTTGCCAGCTATAAAATGCAGCTCGAACAGACCGTGTTGACTTTTACTTTAAACGCCTTCGTTGCCGTGTTGGTGATTACCGACCCCCTTGGCAACACACCGATTTTCGCCAGCCTGCTTAATCATTATTCGCCCCAAGAGCGCCACGCCATCATCCGCCGCGCGTGTATAGCGGCGATCGCCATTCTCATTCTCTTCACATTAACTGGCGGAGTCATTTTCAAAATTTTCGGCATCACCATCGGCGCGTTTCGTATTGCCGGCGGTTTGATTCTCTTCGGCATTGCCTCACACATGCTCTCGGCGCAAAAATCGCGCGTGCGCATTACTCCTGGCGAGCAGATGGAAGCGCAAACGAAAGATGACATCGCCATCGTGCCGCTCGCCATTCCGCTCATCAGCGGCCCTGGCGCCATAGCCACGGTGATGACCTTGCAAACCCAGGCAAAGAGCGCTCTTGAAACCGGCATTCTTATTCTCGCCATTCTCACCTCCGGATTGATCTCCTATCTCACATATCGCTACGCCAGTACCTATCTCATGAAAATCGGCGAGACCGGCATCAACATCATGACGCGCTTGCTCGGCCTGATTCTCGCGGTGATGGCGATACAGTTTGTGATCAATGGCATTCGGGATTCGTTTCCGGAAATTTTTGGATGATCGGTAATAACGAGAAAAAGAGCCGCCAAAGAACAGGCTTACAGCAAAAAAAAATGTCCAACGGATGAAGGCTGCCAATGGATTTTAAAAGATGTTTGCAAAAGCAAAAAATGTCATTCCGTAGGAATCCTTTTTGTTCTCAGCACGCATCTTGACTTTCAAAAAGATTCCCTCGGAAATAACCTCCTGCATGCCATCCAATCCGACGATTCGTTGGCCGCTTTTATCCGTTGGTGAAAACTGGTTTTGAAGACTTGTCAATTTTTCGATTCAGATCTACATGAACAAAGAACCTCTTGATCAACCTCAAACCATCCGTGTCGGCGAAGAACTGAGTGCAGCGCAACTCGAAACATATCTCAAAGAACAATCGCCGGAATTGCGTGGCTCGCTGCTCGTCCAACAATTTCCCAGCGGTTACTCCAACCTCACCTACTTTCTGCAATTCGGCGAACGAGAATTGGTCTTGCGCCGCCCGCCGTTCGGCGCAAAGATTAAAACCGCACACGACATGGCACGCGAGTATCGGATTCTCGCCGGACTAATCAATGTTTATTCCAAAGTCCCGCGACCGTTGCTCTACTGCGACGATGAATCGATCATCGGCGCGCCGTTCTACGTGATGGAGCGCGTCAAAGGCGTGATCCTGCGCGCCAAGCCGCCGGCCGGAATAAGTTTGCCGCCGGAACTCATGCGCCGCTTATCGGAATCGTACATCAACAATCTTGTTGCAATTCATCGAGTCGATTATGTCAAAGCCGGCTTGCGCGAACTCGGCAAGCCGGAAGGCTACATCGAGCGCCAAATTCGCGGCTGGACGCAACGTTATCAAAATGCGCGCACGGACAATATTCCTGATATTGAGCGCGCCATCGAGTGGCTCGATGCCAATCAACCGAAGGAATTCGGCGCAGCGCTCATTCACAACGACTACAAATACGACAACCTGGCGCTTGATCCCGAGAATCTTTCCAACATTATCGCCGTGCTGGATTGGGAGATGGCGACCATCGGCGATCCGCTCATGGATTTGGGCACAGCATTGGGTTATTGGATCGAGCCGGATGATCCGCCGGAAATGCAAATGTTTGGTTTGACCGCGTTGCCAGGCAACTTGAATCGCGCGCAGCTTGTGGAGCTATATAGTGAAACAAGCGGACGTGAAATTCCGCAAATCGTCTTTTATTACGTCTATGGCTTGTTCAAAATCGCCGTCATCGTACAACAGATTTATCATCGCTACAAGCAAGGCTTGACGCAAGACAAAAGATTCGCGCCGTTGATTCACGTCGTTCGGGCCTGCGGCAAAATGGCGGTGTTG
>JBOHQZ010000823.1:0-3492 GCA_050732275.1 bacterium | reverse complement strand
ATTCGCCGACAATATTGACCACTTTGAAAAGAACGCTGTTCCAACCTTTTTGCAACGTGACTTGCACGGTATCATCATCGAAACGATGCGTGCGGCGGTCGGTGCGCTGTAACGCCGACACACTATTTACCCAGATGGCCACTTGCTCGTCAAAACCGATAAGGAGCTGAACCGTATCGACCCGGCTGCTCTGCACGTAAATGTGCGCATAAGCCACGGCACGTTCCACCGGCGGCAGATCGAGCACCGGATCGAGAAAATTCAAAAAAGCCTCGCCGCCGGCGGTACCGGTCGTTTGATAGTGCCGCCAGGTTTGGCCGGCCGCTTTCAAACCGCCGTGAGGCCGCAACAACGTCTCGCCGCCGATCAAATCCGTCGTGAGCGCATTGTTGTCTCGCGCCGGAAACGAGCCCAGGATCAACCACTCATTCACGTAACCTGGCGATTGCGCGCTCGCCGAGGTAAACAACGTGAAAACCATTAACAACAAAAAACTAATTGCAATTTGCCGTTTGCTTTTTGCCGTTTGTCCCGATTGTCCTTTATTAAAATTTAAAGAAAATTCGGGACCTTTTACTTTCTCCTGCTTCCATCCTTCCACCTTTCCCTGCGTCACACGAAACTGACGACCTGTCATTTATTTTGCCTCCTGAAGAGAATTTTTGTCCACGATGCCGACGGGCACAGGGAGAACCGCCGGCACCTCTTCACCACGAAAATATTTTGCAATCATTTCAATTGTTTGCTCCCCGATTTTTTGGGGATACTGCACGACATCGGCTTTCAGCGACCGCTCGTTCAAAATGGCGTCACACGCTGCTGGCGTGGCGCCGTAGCCGATAATAATGACGTCATCACGGTCCAAGTCTGCCACCGCATCGAGCGCACCCAGAGCGGAATCATCATCGACGCCGAAAATTGCGCGAAGCTGAGGATGCGCCTGCAACACGTCGGTTGCGGCCTGCATCGCACGATCGCGCACGCCGTCGCCGTTCACATCCTTGACGATCTCGATTTCTGCATACGGCCCCAACGCTTCGCGAAAACCCGACGCGCGATCAAGCAACGAGATTGCCAACGGTTGGTTGATGATAGCGATCTGGCCTTTGCCATCGAGCAATTTTGCGAGATACTCGCCCGCCAGCCGCCCGCCCGCTAAATTATCCGAAGTCACATGGCAAATCACTTCGCCCTCTTGCGCGGCCATATCGGCGGTGAAAATCGGAATGCCCGCTGCATTGGCGGCTTTGATTCCCTTGCCGATACCTTTGGAAGCCACCGGGCAGATGACAATCGCATCGACGTTCTTCGCCACAAACTCTTCGATCTGGCTAATTTGCCGGCCTAGATCTCGTTCACCAGCAATAAGGCTCAACTTGAAGTTGTGTTTTTTCGCCGCGACGTTCAAGCCTGCTTCCAAATCCTTATAAAAATCTTCCGTGCGCGTCAGCAACGTTACGCCGATGGTTTTTGCGCCGAATTGCTTTTCCGATTTGCCACAAGCGATGAAAATGACAAATAACAAAAATACCGGGATGAAACCCCTCAACAGTTGCATAGATTTTGTCCTGTAAAATATTCAACCGAGTTAATTTTTGCTCTGTCCTTAGCTTTTTGTATTTTAGCTGCGAACACGATTTACAGCTTAAATATAATGAACTTTTGTGCAGCTTCCAAGTGCTTTTATCTCAAGAGAATTGGAAACAAAAAGAATTTTACCAAAGCTGAAATAAATGTGAAAATAAATCCACCTTTTATGAAGCCGTGAATGTGGATAAGCTGGCTTTTCTCAGAAGAAAAGATTACGCATGTCCACCAAAAAAATAATGGACCACATGGAGGAAATTCTGCTGAAAAAAGGCGTCCTGCCTATTATTGCTTTTCCGATGGCGGTGCCGCGGTGACGGCTTTGCTGGCTTTCAAAAGCTGATAGCGTTCGCGATACTCTCGTTTAAAATCCTCGACAGTAGCGGCAAAACTGAGCCGCTGACGTTCGGCTTGATTTTGCCAATAAATTTCGACGCGGCGAACCTGCGGTGGGAGTTGGGCGTTATCTTGTTTTTTTCCCAAAGCAATCCCACGACCGTCGGCTACGACACGCTCCACTTTGGCGAAATAGGGAAAGTGCAGTATCAAACGTTGCGGTGGCGTTTGCCAGTTTGCCGAAAAGTCCATCACCATTCGGTTGTCCATCATCTCGACGGCAAACGAAATTTTGCCAAAATTGGTCTCGCCATTCTGCACCGAAATCTTTTCTCCGGTCTTGATCCATGCTGGCGAAACCGCGGAGAGCAGATGAAGTTCATGCCCGTCTTCGCGCAGCAGCATGTTGCGCACCAACATGAGCAAGCTCGCGGCAAAGCCGGACCGGCCTGGCTGCAAAAATGATACAGGCAACGCCGGGCAATTGCGGTCGCCCCATGATTGCAAGCGCTCATCGCAACCGAAATGGGTAGCGCTCGTGTGCATGAGCAAGGCGTATAATCTTTCAATCACGTTTGCTTGCTCGCCGCGCCTCAGCTCGGTCTCGGCAACGTAAGCCGTCAAATCCGGGTACATCCAAAAGTCGAACGGCGCGCGCGCCTCGCTTTGTGTTAGCAAGCCCTCGTCAAATTGTCCGCGCGCCCTTTCCAAAGTCGCGCTCACATTTTCGTTCGTCGGTGCAAGCATTTCGGTCGGGTAAACGGCGGCGAGATTGCCGGCGTCAAAACCACTCTCCATCTCCAGCGCCGGCGGAATAAAGCCATCGTTGGCTTTTGTTACCTCGTTGAGCCGGCGATCAAACACTTTGCGCAGCGCCTCCGATTCTTTTGTAAAAAAGGAAACATCCTCCGGCGCGCCCACGGCGCGGGCAATTTGGATGGCATAACGCCAACCGAGCAGCGCATAAAAATGATCACCAATGGGATGAATAGCGCGTTTACCCGCAACTGTCGCCGGCAAAATTTTCCACGGCTCACGCTGCCGCGCGTCGTGCAGTGCATGCAGGGTTTTCTTCAAAGCTGGATAAACTTCGCGGCCAAAAGTCCAATCGCGGGTAAGCTCGAGATGTTGGCCATAAGCCCACAGGAGCGGGCCGATTTCTCCCAACGCGATGGAAAACATCGCACCGGGCGCTTGCGCCAGCCACAAGCGGCGAAGAATTTTTTTGGAAAACTCGTGTTGTCCAGTCAAATCGAGCAAACGCACCAGCAATGCGGTCTCGCGCAGATCAAAACCGCTGTGATCGAATTGCCTTTCCAGCGCGTTGAATTGATTGCCCGCAATCAGATGATAAACCAGATTCGCGCGCCACGCCGCGTCGGCTTTGCGCTCGGGCAAAGTGATTTGCATTCCACGGCTGAGCGCATTTTGCCAATAACGCACCGCGTTTTCGCGCAATTTATCGAAGTTCGCAGTGAAAACATTTTCTGCGAGAACCGCGGCTGAACGCATCGGCGTTGCCGGCAGCGAAAAAACGAGCGTACGCGATTCTTCCGGCGCGAGCGTCCA
>JBOHQZ010000822.1:0-3494 GCA_050732275.1 bacterium | reverse complement strand
TGAAACTCGTCGCCGTTGCCAGCATCGTTGCAGCGCCGATCGCGTGGTTGGCGATGAACCGTTGGCTGCAAGATTTCGCTCACCGCGTTGATATCGGTTGGGAAGTGTTCGCACTCTCTGCCGCCGCCGCGCTTCTGATCGCGCTCGCGATCGTGAGCACGCAAGCGATTCGGGCGGCACTGGCGAATCCGGTCGAAGCATTGCGGCATGAATGAGCGGAGGGTGGAGGGCAAAGCAAAGAAGCGCTAAGCTCTTAGTCCTCCGCTCTAGGCCCTCAGCCCTAAGATCTCGGACCAAAAGACCTCGGACGATCATGCTCAAAAACTACCTCAAAATCGCGTTGCGAAATCTCGCGCGCCACAAATTGTTTGCGCTGTTGAATCTCGCCGGACTGGTGATCGGCATCAGTACGTGTTTGTTGATCATGCTGCACGTGCGCTACGAGCTGAGCTACGACCGGCATCTGCAAGACGCCGATCGCATCTTTCGCCTCGTCACTACGGACAAGAGCGCGGGCAATATCGAGCGCACGGCTTTGACGACGGCGAACCTCGCTCCCCTCCTCGCCGAGACTTATTCCGATCTGCAGGTCACCCGGCTCTATTATTGGTTTTATGGCGACGTGCTTGTTGGCGCCGGCGACCGCCGGTTTAATGAAAGCCGCTATTATCGCGCCGATTCCACCTTTCTGAACGTTTTCGCGTTCGAGCTGCTGCACGGCGATCGGTTGACGGCTTTGCGTAATCCCTATTCGATCATCATCACGGCAGCAACGGCGCGAAAATATTTTGGCGATCAAAATCCCGTCGGCGCGCAATTGCAAATCAACAACAGCCGCACGTTCACGGTAACGGGCGTCGTGCGCGACCTTCCTCCGAACACGCATTTCAAATTCGACTTCATCGCTTTTGATGGCAGAGGATTCCCGGATGAATGGAGCGAAAAAGAAGTCTGGACGTACTTCAAGATTCCCGCACATCAGAATGCCGCCACGCTGGCGCAGCAACTGCCGGCGCTCGTCGAGCGCCATTTTCCGGAAAATCTGGTCGAGAATATCAGCTTCGCGCTGCAGCCACTCACGCACATCCACCTCGACTCCCATCTCGACCATGAGCTTGAGCCGAATGGCAACAGAATTTATTTGTACGTTTTTTCGGCGGTAGCGATCATCTTGCTGCTCATCGCCTGCATCAACTACATGAATTTGGCGACGGCGCGAGCAACACGACGGGCGCAGGAAGTCAGTGTGCGCAAAGCCGTGGGCGCGTCGCGCCGGCAGCTTGTCGTTCAGTATCTGGGAGAATCCGTGTTGATGTGCCTTTTGGCCATCGGCCTCTCGCTTGTGATCGTTGGCGCGCTGCGCGAAACTTTCGGCGCACTCTCCGGCGTGAAACTGCCGCCCCTCAACCGGCTCGATGGCACGTCGCTGCTCGTTTTGAGCGCTATCGCAATTTGCACCGGACTTTTGGCCGGCAGTTACCCGGCGCTCTATCTGTCCTCCTTCGCCCCGATGCCTATGCTCAAAAGCACATTGGCGCTGAGTGCGACCGCCGGCGCGCTGCGAAAAGGGCTGGTCGTCTTCCAGTTCGCCGCCACCATCGTTCTGCTTGTGGGAACGCTGGTCGTTTACAAACAAATCCAATTTATGCTGGATGAAGAGCGCGGCGTTGACCGTGAGAACATCATGATGGTGACGGTGCCGCGCGCCGTCGCGGTAGATTGGAATTGGAGCCTGGAAGTTTTTCGCCATGCGGTTCTGCTTGAGCCCGGCGTTTTGTACGCGAGCGCGGTTGCGATTCCCTGGGATCGCAGCCACGAGCAGCATCGCGTCCGTTCCGCGAGTGACGCGACGCCTCCCGAAGTGCTGGCCACATTGCTTTGGGTGGCGGACGATGATTACGCCGATCTTTATGGACTCACTTTGCTGGAGGGGCGAACGCAACTTCGCCGGCGCGATTTGGATTCCACGAGCAGTTTGCCATTCGAGTTTGTGTTGAACGAAACCGCAGCGCGGCGGCTCGGGCTGAAATCTCCCATCGGTCGGGATTTGCAAGTGGCGTTCGGCTCGGAAGGCGGGCTGGCCGGACGCGTCGTCGGACTGGTGCGCGATTTCCATTTCAAAACGTTGCACCATGAAATCCAGCCATTGCTCTTTGTGCGCGGCAGCGGCGTGCTCAGCGTGGCCATCCGGCTTGCCCCCACGAACCTCGCGGAAACTGTGGAAGGCGTTGCTGCGGTTTGGCAACGTCTGGTTCCCGGCTGGCCGTTTGACTACACCTTCCTCAACGACAATTACCGCAACCAGTATCATCTCGAGCAGCGGGCGGCCAAGTTGATCAGCGCATTTGCTTTGCTTGCCATCGTCACCGCCTGTCTCGGACTTTTCGGCCTTGCGGCTTTTATGGCAGAGCAGCGCACCAAGGAAATCGGCATCCGCAAAGTGCTCGGCGCTTCGGTGAGCAGCGTTGTCACTTTGCTTTCGAGAGATTTCGTCAAGCTGATACTGCTCGGCAACCTCATCGCCTGGCCGGCGGCTTTTTTTGCAATGAACAAGTGGCTCGAAAATTTTGCCTATCGCATCGACCTCGGCTGGTGGATGTTTGCGCTTGCCGGCGGACTGGCGCTGCTCATCGCGCTGCTGACGGTGAGCACGCAAGCGATCAAAGCCGCGCTGGCGAATCCGGTTGAGGCGCTACGATATGAGTAATAAAACGTAAAACGTGATACGTAAAAATTACGTTTCACGCATTACGCATTACGTTTTACAAAGGAGCTTTCCATGTTTAAAAATTACCTCAAAATCGCGCTGCGCCATCTGCTGAAGCACAGGTTGTTCACCTTCATGAATATTTTCGGCCTGTCGATGGCGATGGCGTGTTGTATCGTCGTTTTCCTTTTTATGGATTGGCAATACGGCCAGGATGTCAATCACAAAAACGCGGAAAAGATTTTTTTGGCCAATTATTCGCTGGAGATCGAGGGCAAACGGCAAACCTGGGGCGACTCGCCGGTGCCGTTGGGCCCGGCGTTGAAAGCGGACTTCCCGCAAATCGAATACGCCGTGCGAGTTGCCGACGGCAGAGCGACGCTGCGCTACGGCGATCAGGTTTTCGATGAGCGCGTTCGCTTCGTCGATCCCGAATTTTTGCGTATGTTCACTTTTCCGCTGCAGAGCGGATTTCCAAATCCGCTCTCCGATAAAAACGGCGTCGTGCTCGGAAAGGAAGTGGCGGAGAAATATTTTGGGGATGAAAATCCTGCCGGCAAGCAAATCGAAATCACGTTCAAAGACGGCCGCCGTGAAGCCTTCGTGGTGAAAGGCGTCACCGCAAAATTCGACAAGCGCACCAGCTTTGATTTCGAAGTGCTGTTGCACTACGACAAGCAATTCGATCTGGGGCTGATTCCATTCGAGCAGCAGAACGACTGGCGGGTGATGACGCGCGCGACGTTCATTCAATTGCGCGATCCCGCCGCGATTGATGCCATTGCCG
>JBOHQZ010000821.1:0-3505 GCA_050732275.1 bacterium | reverse complement strand
ATCTCCTGCGCCATCAAAATGTTTTGAGACAATGATGAAGGCGAATAATGGTTCGCCTGTCTGGCGGCGCAAGAAAAAACCAACAGAGCGGCAATGAGAATGAAGAGTTTGTTCGACATAATAGCCTTCTTTCCGTGCTTGGTAAACCCCTCGTTGTTTGATCCCCATTTTTCGATGCTCGCGAACGATTTGTGGGGTTGTTTGAGGGCAGTGAAAGTTGTTTACAAATGCAAGAACTGCATCTACTATTAAAGACACCAAAAATGCGATAAATTCTCACTTTTGGAGAGAAAAATTTTTAAGCTTGATTGCTGAAATGTCAGGCGAGGGTGACCCCGAAGAAATCTGCTTTTTAAAGAGCAAAAGGTAAAAAGAAAACGGACGAGCCGTCTATGTTACTCAAACGCTTGCCTTACCAACCTTCCCTGCTCAAGCTGATACACGCGGCCGCTACCGGTAGCGGGCTGGCGCTGGGTATGCAACCGATATAAGTGAGACGATGACTCGGTGTGAGAACGTATTTGAGTTACGTCTGCACAAAGCTCCACGCGCCCATGTTGCGTGCCTTTTCCTGTATCCAGCGAAAATCAGTAGCATTGGGATAACGCTGCAAGATTTCTTTGAGCCCCTCAAATAGAAGCGGATAAAGTTGCACCAAACAAATGACCAAGATGTCAGTTTGAAAAAATTTGAGCAAACCAAATCAAGCGGCGAGAGGAAATACATCCAACACAACCGACCTGCTTACGTATCCATAACCGGTTTGGGGATCGAGCTTTAAAAAAGATGATAAAACCGGAGAAGCAAGAATCGGCAATAATTTTTTGCGGTCAGCCGATTTTAGTTTTTTCCATCCGCTAAAAAGAAATGTGGGGAATTCACTCAGCCGCCGATAGTTGACCACCGTCAATTGGATTGGCTTCAGCGAATCAGCGGCAAGGTATAAAATGAACCCATCGCGCAGCTCATAGGCACTCTTTGGGGCTCGGCGTAAACGCTCGTCGAAAATAACGTTCAGCACATCGCCTACCGAATCGTATGAAAGTCGCATATTTACACCAAAAAGCTATTGGGGATAAGCTGTGACAATAAAGTTATTCGGTTTGTCCATTTTCCAATGAAATGCAACAACCACTTCAATATGGTCGAGTCCGTCTATTAAAAAGCGCGTTCTTTTTTTGTAATAGAATGTATCGGGAAGAAACGGATCCTGCCTGTGTTTTCCTGAACGAACCGTACTTAAAACTTCAGCGCGATATTCACTTAACTCGGAATGTTCTTCAACAATATGTTCCCATCTTTCATCAGTCAAATAAATGACATTGCCATATCTGTCGGTAACTTCCTCGCGCATGTGCGTACCCCGAAACTTAGTCGATTTAAACGAATTTACAAATTTTTTGAAAAATTAGCAAGCAGAAGATTCGTCAGAAAAATTATCACTCAAACGCCTGCCTAACCAACCTCTCCTGCTCGAGCTGATGCACGCGCGCGCTGCCGGTGGCAGGACTGGCGCTCGGGACGCGGCCGACATAAGTCAAACGATGGCTCGGTGTCAAAACATATTTGAGTCGCGTTTGCACGAAGCTCCACGCGCCCATGTTGCGCGGCTCTTCTTGCACCCAGCGAAAATCCGTCGCATTGGGATAGCGTTGCACGAGCTCTCGCAAGCCCTCAAATGGGAATGGATAAAGTTGTTCGAGGCGAACAATTATCGTATCGTCAATGCTATGTTGCCGGCGATACTCCAGCAGATCATAACTCACTTTTCCCGAGCACAGCAAAAAGCGCCGGGGATTTGCCGGCGGATTCAAATCATGCAATAAAATTTGAAAACCGCCTTCCGTAAAATCATCGGCGGCGCTCTTTGCGGAGGATGAGCGTAACAGGCTTTTCGGCGTCATCACGATGAGCGGCTTACGAATCCCGCCTGGGCGGGACATTTGGTTGCGCAGCAGATGAAAATATTGCGCTGCGGTCGTGGGCATGGTGACGCGCATGTTTTCTTCAGCACAAAGCGTCAAAAAACGCTCGATGCGGCCGCTGGAATGTTCCGGGCCTTGTCCTTCAAAGCCGTGCGGCAGCAACATCACCAAACCGCTCGTTTGCCCCCATTTGTCTTCCGCCGACGAAATAAACTGGTCGATAATGATTTGCGCGCCGTTCATAAAATCGCCGAATTGCGCTTCCCACAAGGTCAGCGCTTCTTTCCGCGCCACTGAATAGCCGTAATCAAACCCCACCACCGCATATTCGCTGAGCAAGCTGTCGTAAATCATGAGCTGCGCTTGTCCGGTGCGAATGTGATTCAACGGCGTGAACTCTTTCTCATTTTCATAATCCACCAAAACCGCATGCCGCTGGCTGAACGTGCCGCGCTGTGAATCCTGGCCGGAGAGACGAATGGGAACATTTTCCAATAATAATGAGCCAAACGCCAAAGACTCGGCCGTGCCCCAATCGACAGCATCTTCATCGAGCATCGCCCCGCGAGCAGTGAGTTGCTTGCCCAATTTGGGATGAACGATGAAGTCGCTCGGGAAATTCGCCAGCGCGTGACTGATTTCATCCAAAACTTCACGCGGCACGCCGGTGGAAATGAACGGCAAAACTCTATCGAGCGGCGGCTCGCTTGGCGGCGTCACTGTCGGCGTGATGCTCTCTTGCGTGGTTTTGAACGCTTCTTCCAAGCGCATTTGAAAATCATTCAACACCTTTTCGGCTTCTTCGAGGCCCAATTCGCCGCGCTTGATCAGCGTTTCGGTATAATGCTTGCGCACCGAGCGCATGTCTTTGATGCGCGAGTACATCAACGGCTGCGTGTAGCTCGGCTCGTCGCCCTCGTTGTGGCCATGACGGCGAAAACAAATCATGTCGATCACCACGTCTTTTTGAAACGCCTGCCGGAACGCCAGTGCCAGCTCGATGACGCGCACGCACGCCTCCGGATCGTTTCCATTGACGTGAAAGATCGGCGCTTGCACCATCTTGGCAACATCAGTCGCGTAAACGCTGGAACGCGCATCGACCGGCGCCGTGGTGAAGCCGATGCTGTTGTTGACGACGATATGAACCGTGCCGCCAGTACGATAACCGTGTAAGGCGCTCAGGTTGAGCGTCTCCGCCACCACACCCTGTCCGGCAAAAGCGGCGTCGCCGTGAATCAACACCGCCAGAACGCGCCGGTGTTCGGCATCTTCCAAAATGTCTTGTTTGGCGCGCACCATGCCTTCAACCACCGGATCGACAGCTTCAAGATGACTGGGATTCGGCGCGAGCGTAATGGCAACTGTTTTGCCGTTGGGACTTTGGTACGTGCCGGTCGCGCCCAGATGATATTTCACATCGCCGGTGCCTTCACGACTGTTAGGATCGGGGTTGTCTTCGAATTTGAGAAAGATTTCCTTATAGCTTTTGCCAATAATGTTGGCGAGCACATTGATGCGGCCGCGATGCGCCATGCCCATCACCGCCTCGCCAATATTGTGCTTGCTCGCCTGCAAGA
>JBOHQZ010000820.1:0-3517 GCA_050732275.1 bacterium | reverse complement strand
AGCCTGCGCGCCGAGACTCACTACAATCTTGTCTCCTCGCAATTGCAAATTCCCGATCTGCATTTTTCTCTCGCCGATCAAGAGCTTATTGCTGCACGTTTTGCGATAGCGACATCGGACAGTATCACGGCGCTGGCCCTGCACGTTAATCGCAGCGTGATCGACATCGGACAATTGTTGGCTTCGGCGCGATCCCGCACGAGCGGCGATGTTCACACATTCTTGCAAGGACTTGAGTGCTCCGGCACATTGGAATTTTCCGGCAGCGAGCTGCAAAGCGATCAAAACGGCATGCGCTATCAAGTGGCGTTGCGCGGCCGTGAATTGGCCTATGCCGATCCTGCCAGTAAGCTCGAAGTGGATCAAGGTCAATTAGAGGCAAGCTGGATCACGAATGCCGACAGCACGATGAATCTCGAGGCGCATTTGGAATTTGAAACATTTGATGTTCCTCTCGACACGCAAACAGTATTGGCGACCGGGCCGGGAGATTTGGTGATCGATCTCGCGCTGGCAAAAGATTTTCTGCCGCAGCAGGGCGAGCTAAATTTCAATTGGCAAAATTTCTCTGGCGGGAAATTGAGCGGGCATGCCATCATCGAGCCGGCGAGCAATCCGCCGCAGCGTGGCTCGTGGCTCTCGCGCTTGCTCGGTGAGGCGGAAATTCGCGCGGACTCAGTTGAGCTTTCCACGCTCATGGCAAATGCCGTAAACGGCAAAATCAATGGAAAGATTGCATTGGCCGGCAAAAGGCTGGACGAATTGAAGCTGACTTTTGATTTGCGCAATGCGCCGCTGTTTCATAAAACGGAAAAATATGACGCCAAGATTCCTCCTTACGCGCTTTCGGCTTCAGCCAGGACGACAATCAATCCGGCGCTGACCCGGCTCGCATTCGAGGCTGGTTTGCTGCAATTCAAACCCGATACCGCGCACATCCCCAGCGCGGCGCGCTTCCATGCCAACTACGATATTGCCAAAAACGCTTTTCGCTTTGATCTGACTGATGCAGACATCAACTTGGCGCATGTGGTTAAGGCATTGCCTGACACGCTCTTCAAAGGTGTCGAGGATCCATTCAAAGGGATGATCACGATGCAAATTGCCGGCGCGGCGAACGCGAAGGGCTGGCTGAAAACGCAGTTGGTTGGCTCGGACAGTCTCGAATACCAGGGCAATTTCGTGCTGCAAACGGGAAATGCGTCTTATCGCGATTTGGCTCTTAGCGTGAAGGCTGAACGTTTACAGATCAACAGCCAGTGGCAATTGACCACGAACGCCACGACCGGTGTGTTCAATCTCGTTTGCCCGGCGCCGGAATTGCCGGATTATTTAAAGCAGCCGGTACCGCGCACCACCGTTTCCGGCAAAATGACGATTGAAGAAAAAACCTTCAAGATTACGGAGGGGAAGATCGATATTCCGGATTGGCGGGCTGCCGGCACGTATCGGGTGGATGGGGAATTTCGCGAGAAGGGAATGCAGGTGAAGACGACGGTCGATCTCGGCTTGCACGCGCCCGAAACAATCGTCGTTGATCGCGGTCTCAGCTTGCGTGGTGATTTGCAAACGAGTTTTGTTTTCGATCAATATCTTCCGGATGCACTCGACGAGCCGCAACCGGCGCGTTTTGTTGGGCAACTGCAAAGCGACGGACTTGACGTCACCGTTGACACCTCGTTGAGCTTGCGCGATCTCAAGGCCAATTGCCGTTTCGATCAGGAATTTGATTTGCTCGATTTGACCTTGAAACCTTCGCAAGAGGCATCGCCGGCCGTGTTCGCCAATGCCGGCGAAGCGTTGTTGATGTACGATATTTTTGGTAACGTAATGCGTGAAGACGTAACTCGTAAAGGCGTAATGCGTGAAAATGTGAGCGGGCCCTCTCGAATTACGATTGGGCAAATTAATGTATTCGGTTATCAGATTTCAGATGTCGTCGCCGACTTGGCGCTTGGAAACTGCCGATTGGATATTCCCAAACTCAGCATGAAGCTTTTTGATGGAAATTTGGCGGGAAATCTGTTGGTCGGGCTGGGCAACGGCAATCCGGATTCCATCAGTTATTCGACGTCGATGCAGCTTGCCTCAATCGATATCTCGTACTTTCGCCGGCTCAGCGCGCAGTTCAGCAAGTCGTCGCGGCTTTCGGCGAATTTTTCGTTGCGCGGGCTGGGCATGGCGCCGGAAAAGCTCAATGAGGTGGTCAACAATTTGGAGGGCGGATTGAACATTACCAAAATTGAGAATAAGGTGGCGTCGAATCTTTTGCAAATGCTCGATCCGAACGGCACGGACAAGGGCATTCAAAACATGCGGCTGTTGCTGAAGACGCGCTGGAACGTGAGACAAATCACGTTTGAGATGAAGAACGGATTCATTTACGCCTCGCTCTCGCCGGTGAAAGCGTGGTTCATGCCCTATTCTCTCCCCTCTACCATCGATTTTGCGCGGCTACCGGTGCGGTATTTTTTTGCAGGCGCCGGCGAATGAATAGAAGTTTGAGAACAAAAAGTTTTTATAACCCGGACAAATTTTCTCCCACGGCTAGAAGAATCCCGCCGATAATTTATTAAAAATCTGCGGGATTCTTCAATCAGTGGAGGATAAAGCGCGCCAAGCATGAAGCATGGCTTCTGGTATTGATGAATTCTTGCCTTGCACTAACGATCATTCCCGTGTGAGGTTCGATGCTTCGCTGCCATTTTCCTGAATTTTCCTCTGCATCTCATCCAGCCGTTTTTGATGCACGCCGGCGGCGGCTTGCACAGATTGTTTTTGCTCGAGCAGTTTGATCATGCGATCCAGCGCGGCGATTTTTTGATCGACGAAAGCGATATCGGGGATGGCGGCATTGCCGGGGTTGACTGGCGGCGTGGGTTGCGCGAGGCCGGTGAGAGCTTGCCATTGCTTCAATTTCGCTTCCAACGAGGCCTGCAGTATCTGGGCGATCGCATTGGCTTCATCTGGCGTTATGGCTGATTTGGTTTCCGGTGGTGTTGAGGGCGCTGATGATTCGGTCACCGGCGAGGAGGATTTTTCGGTCAAGCTTGCGGTTGACAACGACGCGATTTGCGCGCTTTGAGCAAAACTATTGGATTTCAACACGGCAAACGATAACCCCAAGAGCAGTGAAATACGCAAGACTTGGGCGACGGTGCTCCCGCTCCGCGAGATCAAACTTTTCATGGCGCTGTCCTCGATCTAAAATGGTGATGAAAAAAAACTACCTGGTTGACGATAGCTCCCCAAAAAGTGTTAGCCTGTTTCCTGGCTAGCGCGTTCAGCCCTCATTGCTGTAAAGAATCGTCTCGGCAGTGATCAAAGCAATAAAAGGGCCACGCTTTAATGTTCTGTTTAATATGAGCGTGTTCGCAGCGGCGTTCCCGGACAAATACAAAATTGTATGAAAGCCGCGATTGAGTTACAGGTTCGTTAAAGGGTCGTGGAACGGTATTTGTAAAATAAATTTAGTAAACCGCCAACTCAAACTCTAAAATGGCTATGCTAAGCATCA
>JBOHQZ010000819.1:0-3521 GCA_050732275.1 bacterium | reverse complement strand
GCTTCCGCGCCGACGGTTTGGATACCTTCGGCCGCCGCCACACCCTGGCCCCGCTGGCGGTGCCGATACCCGGCGAGAACCGCAATCTCAACGTCGTCCGCCTCAAGCCCGCCGACGGCAATGAAACTTATTACACTGCCGAAACGCATCCCAAAGCGCGGGTGGTTTTACACTTCACTGCCGGATATATCCGCGGCGACGTGCGCGCGCTGACCATTCCTAAACCCGATCCGGCGACGCGCGTTTCGGTGGCTTTTCTGATCGCGCGCGACGGCAACATTTATAATTTGTTTAGCTCCGGCCATTGGGCCTATCATCTCGGCCCGACCGCGGTGGGCGGCAACACGCTGATGAGCCGCAGCTCCGCCGGCATCGAAATCTCGAACATCGGGCCGCTCAAGCTGCAAGGTCAAATGCTCATTCCGGCGGTCGCGGCGGTGTCGACCGACGTGTATTGCGGCCTCAACGAAGCGGCGTATTATCGCAGGGCTTCTTATCGCGGGTACAGCTATTACGCCAGCTTCACGGAGGCGCAATATGCGAGCCTGATCACGCTGCTGCGCTATCTCACGGCGCGCTTCAACATTCCCCGGCGGTTTCTGCCGCTGGCCTCACGCTACGAAACGCGCAACGACATTCCGAACTTCCGCGGCATCGCGAGCCATGTCAACTTCCGTCCGGATAAGTTCGATATTGGCCCGGCCTTCGATTGGGACCGGGTGATGCGCGGCGTGACGGCGTGAGCGGATTGTGGCTGTAAGCAATACCATAAGCTCGCCGCCAACGCCGCGTTTCAACAAGAAATTGAAAAGCGGAAATAAATAACGAGTAAGAATTGTTGCTGCGATAGATAAACAGGTTATCAGCATGTTTACTTTCTTGAGATTTTTGGGCGCGCAGTTGCTGCGCTTCCTTTTTCACGTCGGCAGTTTCGGCATGCTGGCTTATCGCACGGTGCTGGCGCTGGCGGACGTGCGCACGTATTCCGGCCTCGTCGTCGAGCAAATGATGCGCATTGGCATTCGCTCGCTGCCGATTGTCGGCTATATCTCAATTTTCATGGGCATGGTGACGGCGCTGCAATCGGTGAAGCAATTCACCCAAACCGTCCCGCTTTACATTGCCGGCACGGTAGTGGAAAAAGCCATTCTGCAAGAACTGGCCTCGGCGATGACTGCGTTGGTCTTGGCGGGCAGGGTTGGCGCCGCGATAGCGGCGGAAATCGGCACCATGAAAGTGACCGAGCAAATCGATGCGCTCGAAGCGATGGCCTTCAATCCCGTGGCTTATCTCGTCGTGCCGCGCCTGCTCGCCGGTGTGATCATGGTGCCGGTGCTCACCGTGTTTGCGGCGGCGATCGGCGTTTTGGCGGGGTGGCTGACCTCCATCTCTTTGACGGAGCTGACCACCTTCGAGTTTTTCAAAGGCGCAAGGATGTTCGTAACCTGGCGCGACTTTGCGCTGCCGCTTTCCAAGGCCGTGCTTTTCGGCGCGTCGATCATCATGGTGGCGTGTTACCAGGGATTCAATGCGCGCCAGGGCGCGGAAGGCGTGGGCACTGCTGCCACCAATGCCGCGGTGAGTGCCTGCCTGCTCATTCTCACGCTGGATTTTGTCATGGCAAAATTGATCTTAACATGATCGCTTTTCACGGCGTCGAAAAAAACTTTGATGATCTTGCCGTTTTGCGCGGCGTCAGCTTGGAGATCGAAGCCGGCCATACGACCGCCATCATTGGCGGCAGCGGCAGCGGCAAGTCGGTTTTGTTGAAGCACATCATCGGCTTATTGAAGCCGGATCGTGGCCAGGTTTTGGTGGATGGCCTCGAGATTGCCCGGCTGCCTTATCGCGAGCTGGTGGAAGTGCGCAAAAGGATCGGCATGGTTTTCCAAGGCTCGGCGCTGTTCGATTCGATGACCGTCGGCGAAAACTTGGCGATGGGATTGCGGCGCCACACGCGGCTGAATTTTTACGAAATCCAAAAGAAGGTTCGTGAAGCTTTGGCGATGGTTGGGCTCGAGGGCATCGAATCCAAGTTTCCGGCGGAGCTGAGCGGCGGCATGAAAAAACGCGCAGCGATTGCGCGGGCGCTGGTGATGAGTCCGGAGGTGCTGCTGTACGACGAGCCGACCACCGGTCTCGATCCGCCGCGCGCCGATTCCATCAACCAAGTCATTTACGATTTGAATCGCAAGCTCGGCGTCACCTCGGTCGTGGTGACGCACGACATGCACAGCGTTTATCGTGTTGCGGAAAAAGTCGCCATGCTGGATGAAGGCGTCATTCGTTTTTACGGCACGCTGGAGGAATTGTCCAGCAGCGCCGAGCCGGCGGTAATGAGCTTTCTCGAATGCGCGCGCGGACACGAGTGGCTGGAACGAAATAACAAGTTGGGAGCACAACATGCGACGATGGAGCAATGAAGTCATTGTTGGCGCGGCGATTGTCCTGGCCATCGCCATTGGAATGTATGGCTACATCTATTTGCGGGAAATTCCGGTGCGCCACCGCGGTTTTGAAATAACGATTATTTTTGAAAACGTCACCGGACTCGAGAACGGCGACGGGGTGACGGTTTCGGGAGTGAAAGTGGGGCACGTCAAGCAAACGCGGCTCGAGATCGGCCGCGTCGCCGTGCGCATTTGGATGGATGGCGAGGTGCCTCTTCCCCGCGACTCGCGCGCCTCGATTCGCAGCATCGGCATGATTGGCGAAAAATACATCGACCTGAAGCCCGGCACTGCGAAAGAAAGCCTTCAAGAAGGTGATACCATCGTGGGAACTTACATCAGTGATTTGGCCGATGCCGGCGGCTCGCTTTCGGATCTGATGTCACAGGCGACCTCGCTGTTGGCCAAGCTGAACAGCGCTTTGGATACGACGCTGCATCGCAACGGCCCGCAAGCGCTCGCCATCTCGCTTGAAAATATCCAGCGCCTCACCAGCCGGCTGGATAAAAGCTTTGAGAAAAACGCCCGCCATCTCGACAATGCCATGACAAATCTCGACAGCATATCCTCGAGCGTGGGATCGTTTTGGCGTCGTCGCGAAACGGCCATCGACAGCGCGGCACAAAATTTTAGCGCGAGCGCGGCGCGTTTGCCCAAGGTTGTGGCCCAGCTCGATAGCGTGCTCACCGTAACGCGCAAACTGTTGGCCGAAGTCGAGAACCAGCGCGGCACCGTCGGCAAAATGCTGCATGACGACGAGATGTATCGCAAAGCCAATCAGACCGTCGATGATCTGCAAGCTTTGCTCAATGATGTCAAAAAGAATCCAGGCAAATATTTGCAGGTGAGTGTGTTTCGCTTGTTTTGATTTGGTTCGTAGTAGCTCCTTCAGGAGCCATATTTTTAAATCTAAAATACTTTTGAAATTCTACGGGCAACGCCTGAAGGCGTAACTACGAACAATCTGTAGAGATGGAATGCGAATAAATTTGACGGCACTGGCATTTTTTCTTTTCATCGGCACTGGCACTGCCCAAACCCCGCTCGGCTTCGATGAAGCCTTGCGCCTCG
>JBOHQZ010000818.1:0-3524 GCA_050732275.1 bacterium | reverse complement strand
CTTTACGTTCCAGAGATGAAAAAACTCATGCGCCGTCACACTCGCGCTGGCTGCCACATTCTCTTTCAACATCGGCGCCGAGAGCGAAATCGTGGTGGAATTGAGATGCTCCAATCCGCCTCCACCGAAACCGGGGTTGAGATGATAAAGAAAGACGTACTTGGTAAACGGCACATCATTCATCAGCGCGATTTGATAGGCGCAAATTTTCTTCACCACGTTGACAAAGCCGTCGATGTCGAAATCCATCACGCCGTGCATCACGACATGAAACGGCGTTTTGCCGATGGTAAACCTGCGCTCCTCGAATTGACTCATCTCCACCGGCGCGTCGATGAAGGTATCGTAATCGGGAGCGTGCAAAAGATATTTTGGCTCCGCTGATTCGCACCTGGGCATGGCGCCATTCAAATGCTTCGGCGGCGAATCGAGTCCGCAAGCCAGCTTCCATTGGTTGGGAACGTGAAAGCAGGCCGTGACCGGTTGCGCTTTGCCGCCCTCGAGATACATAAACGTGCTCGGCCCCTCGAGCTGAATGTGCGTCGAATCATCTCTGCGGCCGCCGAAGAAGCTGAGCGGCTTTTCGACGCGGTAGGTAAAAGTAAATGCCTGATTGCCGCCGGCATGAACCTTCCAACTGTCATCGTCGAGTTTGTCAACCTGCAGTTTTTGATGATCATGGTTTCTCGCCTTAGCCTCGCGAACGTGACGGCCATATTCGGCAAAGCGGTAGGCGCCAGGCGTCCAGCCCGGCATGCTGAATATCAAAGTCGAGTCGTGATTGTTGGTGATCACAATACTAATGACCGAGCCGTTGCGCGTTTCGGTATCGGGCCGCCATTCATAATGGATCGCGAGTTTTTCATTTTTTTCACCGGCGCTAGCAGAGAGTGCCAATAGCATGGTGAAGAGATTGAATGCAACGAAGCGGCGAGTTATGTGGGGTCGAATGAAACTCATGCTCTGACTGGCAATAAGTTGATTTGACTGGCAAATTCCGGAAGACTTTGCGTATTCTCTGCGTCTTTGCGTGCGTTTTTTTTGATTGCGGCTTGCCAGCGTTGGGCATTGCCAATATGACGAACACCGATCCCTAAAGGGAATACTACGAACGCTTCAATATTCAAAACGGCAGGCCGAAGCCAAGCCCGGTGTGAAAATAAAATCCGGAAAAATCGAACGAGGCGTCGGAGGTGAACGCCGCACCTTCCTGATCATCGATTCGGCGGACCGTTCCATCCAATTGGCCGATCTTGGCATAGCGGTATCCGGCCTCACCCCACAACGAGACGGAGCCGGCCAAGCGCAGTTCAAGGCCGCCGGCAAGAGCACCAGTTATCGAGTTTCCGGAAAATTCACCGCGAGTGTCAACAGGTGCGAGCAAGGCCCCGGTTTTGGAATCGCTGACAATTGACGACAATGTGGTGGAATTGGCTTTTGCAAACAGCAGGCCCACGCCAAAACCGACATACTTGTTAAACCGGCTCGTCTCGTCATAACTGAAATAATAATTCAGATTCACGGCGAGATTGTAGGTTTCCACCTCCCGTTCGAAAAGAAAACGCTCCGGGCTTGAAGCGGGCTTGAAATAATCTGTGACGATTTTTTCCTGATAGCGCGACAGCTCGAGCGTCACGGCATAATCGTCATTGAAATGATGCAAGACTTGCCCGCCGAAGACGTGGTTGCCGTTGATTTTTCCGGGAGAAAGAAACGGTTCTCCCAATAGCTCCTGCCACAGTCCGATTTGACGGCCGATTTGATCGTTCACCTCACTCATGCGCGGCAGGAGATAGCCATAATACGGCTTGATGGCGAGGCTTTGCGCGGCCAAGGGTGCGACAAAGAACGAAAAAAATAAAATGGCGGCCAGCTTTTTGAAATGTGGCATAGAAAGGCTCCATTTGATTTGCATGTGAAGTCGGCCTTGCGGCCAAGCATGTCCGGCAATTTAAAAATTTTTAGCCGCAAGTCCGACTGGTTCGCTCGCTGCTCGATGGTCTTGACATATTCGTCGGCGCGTTTTCGGCAAGCGAATTCAACACCAGATGGACAGAAATTCATTTCCCCGCCGGATACCACCCTCCCGGCTCGACGATCAAATCAAAGTACTTTTTGAAATCAGCGGTGTGCTTGAGTACGGTATCGAAATCATTGCCGCCTTTCAGGCCTTTGCGCCATACTGTCATATCGACCGTTCCGAGCACGAGATAATCTTTGCCAATCGCCTCAGGATTAATGAATGCCAGGTTATTGGCCAATTCATGCTCCAGCTCGTCTTGATGCGCCATGATCAATTCGCAATAGGGACAAAAACGGCAGGTCTTGCCCAGCAAGACGATCCCCAAATCATCGACGTGGATAAACAAGGCAAACTTCCGCAGTTTCGTAAGCTGGTCGCACTTGGGGCATTTGCTCAACCGTTCAGTCTCATACGGATTGAGCATGAACGAATAACGCGGCGGCAATTTTCCCATTCTCTCCTGAGCTTTTTTATTTCGCATCGGTCAACTCCCGTTGTTTTCCGACTTGCTTACACCGTCACGGCAAGTATGGATGTCGCAATCGCAGCGATGAAAGAGTTTATTGTAGCACCCAACAAGAACAAGATCAAGGATATATATGAAACTCTCCAATAAAGGGTGTATTTCTTAATAAGACTTTCCAGCTTAGGGTCATCAAGTAGATTACGCTTATATTTTCTCATACATTCCCTTCGATTTTTCCAAGCTTTAATTGGGCTAATAAGCGTTGCACGTGGTTGAATATGGAACTCTATTTTTAAAGAGTAAACAGATGCCGCAACAAGTGAAAGAAACCATGTCCAACCCAAAAGCTGACCAACTATTTCACGCATGTCTTTATCCATTTCACTAAGTCAACAACCTTATTCCTCCGCCGTCACCGTCTTTCCCAAACTCACCGCTTCCGCCGCCGCATACCACAAGCTATTGAACACCAATTTGAATGTTGCGTAAGTCTGTCCGCGATGCTGCGGGCGAAATCCGAAAAGAATCACCCGGCCACGACCGAGCGGCGCTTCGGCAAGCGCGGCTTTGCCTTGAATTTTTGCCTCGCCTTGCAGCCAGCCGCTGAGGAGTGGATTTTGCAGAGGATACTTCACAACGGTCTTGCCATCTCTCACCGAAAATGCAGCGGAATTGCCGAAGAAGAGCGTCGTTTCGCGCGGCATGCCAAACGCAATCGGATGATTCGGATCAACGATGCCGCGCAGCAACGAGCCGGGCGCGGAGAACTCACTCGCTTTGACGTTTTCCAATTCATTCACCACCGGCAAGGCCCATTGGCGAATGAAGAGCCGTGTGGCGCTGTCGAACGCGAGCAGCGTGCCGCCTTGCTCGACGAAATGCCGCAAGTTGGCAAGCCCCACTGTGCCAATGCCGCCGGTAAATTCCGGTGGATACTTATTCTCGTCGTTATCAGAACGGCGGCCGAGCAGAATCGTGCTGTCCGTTTGGTCGGGGAAAATGAGGGCGTCAAATTGACCGACGAACTCGCCGCGG
>JBOHQZ010000817.1:0-3525 GCA_050732275.1 bacterium | reverse complement strand
TCGAGCGTGGCCCGCATCTGATGCGCCGAGGGATCTTTTTCCAAATCGCTCTTGACGAGCACCTGCCAGCGAAACTCGTTTTGAATGCGCTCCAGCGGCGAGGGCGACGGCCCGAAGACGCGAAAAGGGCCGCCCACCTTTTTGAGCAGCGCCGTAAAATCCTGGGCGATGCCGCGGATGCGCTCGTTGTCACGGTGGCGAAACAACACCAACGCCAAGCGCGCGAACGGCGGAAACCGCAGCGCTTCACGCTCGCCGATTTCTTGCTCGTAAAATTTTTTAAAATCGTGTTCGCGCGCGCAAATCATGCACACGTCGTCGGGCGAATACGTTTGTACGATCACTTCGCCCGGCAAATTGCGGCGACCGGCCCGGCCCGCCACTTGCGTGAGCAATTGAAAAGTGCGCTCGCCGGCGCGAAAATCCGGCCGCAGCAAACCCATATCCGCCGACACCACGCCCACCAGCGTCACCTTGTGAAAGTCCAGGCCTTTGGCGATCATCTGCGTGCCGAGCAAAATATCGTAGCGGTGCTCGCCAAACTCGCGCAAAATGCGGTCATGCGCCAGTTTCCCGCGCGTCGTATCGAGATCCATCCGCACCACTCGCGCCGCCGGAAAAAGCTCGTGCAGCGCCTGCTCGACTTTTTGGGTGCCGATACCCTTAAAAATAAGGTCTAAACCCTTGCATTGCGGACAGGCATCAGGTGCACGTTCATAAGCATTACAATAATGACATCTTAATACGTTGCCACGTTTATGGTAAGTCATCGGAATGTTGCAAGCGTCGCAATATCGCACGAAGCCGCAATTCACACAGCGAATGAGCGGAGCAAAACCGCGACGATTTTGCAACAAAATGATTTGCTCCTGTTTCTCCAGCTTCTCGCCGATCTTTTCGTAGAGCACGCGCGAAAAAATGCCCTCGCGATCCGGCGCGGAATTGCGCCAGGTCATCATGTCCAAAAGGCGCACCGAGGGCAGCGGCACGTTGTCGATGCGATTCGGCAATTCCAGCAGCGTGTATTTGCCGCGCTGGGCATTGTGGTAAGATTCAATCGACGGCGTGGCCGAGCCGAGCAAGACGACGGCCCCGCTCTTTTGGGCGCGCACGATGGCGACATCCCGTGCTTGATAGCGCGGCGCCGGATCAGCCTGCTTATAACTGCCTTCGTGCTCTTCATCAACCACAATGAGCCCAAGATTTTTTACCGGCGCAAACACCGCAGAGCGCGCGCCGACCACGACGCGCGCTTCGCCACGATGCACGCGCCGCCAGGCATCGTACCGCTCGCCCGCACTCATGTGGCTGTGCAAAACCGCGATGAGATTGCCGAAATTGGCTTGGAATCTCGCGACCGCTTGCGGGGTCAAGGCAATCTCCGGCACCAGCATCATCGCTTCTCTTCCTTGAGCCAACGTGGCGCGAATCGCCTCGATATAAACTTGCGTCTTGCCGCTGCCGGTGATGCCGTGCAGCAGAAAAACCTCAAAGCGGTTTTGCATCATCGTCTCGGTCACGCGCTGCACGGCGTTGGCTTGTTCTGCATTTAAAACAATCGTTGCGATTTCAGACTTACTTGGCGCTTCGGGATGGTGGTTCGAGAAATTCAAATAAGGATTGCGCTGAATCTCGCGTTCAACAAGCTGCACCAACTCCTTTTTCACCAACGATTGCAATGACGGCCCGCCGAGTTCACTCCGTTTGAGAAACAACGCACGCAACATCTCTCCGCGCTTGGCGAGCAATTGCAAGCCTTGATATTGTTTTGTCGTTAATTTTCCAATCTGGCTTTTTTCATTTAATTTCCCACCCTCTGCCCTCCGCCCTCCGCCCTCCGCGAACAATTCTTTCCCTGCCGCCGTGAGCTGCACAAACGTTCTTTTTTGAATCCGCGCCCCACCTTCTTGCATTTGTTGGCTGATCTCGACGAGTCCCGCGGCCATCAACTGCCGCAAGCTGCTGCGCACGCTGTCGTAACGCAAATGCTTGGCGAGGAATCGGACTTTGTAACCTTCTTTGCCAATCAACGCGCGCACCACTTCCGCCTGACGGGGGGCGCGATTTTCCAAGCGCGTTAGTTCATCTGCCGTAGGCTCGTGTGTCAGCCGCACGTATTGATGGCTCTCCTTTTCCAAGCCTGGCGGCAACATCGTGCGCAAAACTTCGCCGAGGCCGCAGAGATAATAATCCGCAATCCACTGCGCCAATTCCAATCGCAACGGATCGAAGAGCGGCGTCTCGTCGAGCACGTCCAAAATATCGCGCAGCTTCTCCGGCGAGAAATCAATCTTGTCCGTGCGCCGCACGATGAAGCCGGTAGCCACCCGCTTGCCAAGCGGCACCAGCGCGCGACAGCCGGCCTGCGCGAATACGTCGAGACTTTCCGGCACGCGATAGGTGTAACCGTGGGAAAGCGGCAGGGCGAAGTGGATTTCGGCGAAGGGGAAGGGCATGTGGAACTTGTTTTAAACGGGAGATGATAAGCGCAATACATGCAACGGTCGAAGGATTTAGAGGTTTTGCCACTCCTCAACTGATACCTCAGCTTCACGTAAAATTTTTCGTAAGAGGCCAACCCCGATATCTTTGTTGCCATGCGTGGGAATGGGAATGACTTTCCTCTTAACCTGGTGAACCATATGAACGTGTCGGCCACCCGGTATCGGACCATCATAACCCAAAGCTTTTAGTTTACGCATAACCTCATTAGCTTTGAGCGGCGTAAGCTTCGGCATAATCGACTTCCCTCATTTCGACACCAGCAACTTCCGGAATCTCAAAACCGAGCTGCAAAGCCACGAGAAGATTGCCTTCGATAGCATCTCTGAGATTATCACGAGCTTCTTCAAAATTTTCACCTTGAGAAAAAAAACCGGAAATGTTCGGCACCGATGCCACTACGATACCGTTTTCATCCTTTTCATACTCCGCCATTCTCAACGCTTGTTCAATATAAGCGGATAAGGAGAAAGATTTGGCTTTTTTCATAATAATGTTACCTCAATCAGAAATCAACCGTAATTGCTTCCAAATAAACCGAGTCGCTTTGTGGCTCGGGAATAGCTTCCTGCAAAGATGACAGCGTTTCTAAATAGCCAACAATGGCTTCTTTGATGTTACTTTTCACTTCGAGAAGAGTTTCTCCAATCGAATTACAGCCGGGCAAGTCCGGACAATAAGCCCAATAGCCACTCCCTTCTTCATTTTTTTGGATGACAACCTTATATTCAATCGGTCGCATAACTTCACCTAATTTACAGACACGTTTTGATAACTGCAAGCGAGTCTTTGTTAAGCTAGCGCATCCCGTTTCATCACCCAACAAGCGCAGCCGAGCTTTTCTTCGCCTTTCTTTTTGATCAGGTTTTAGGAAAAATGGAAACCAATGTACGCAGGGTGACATTGACACTTTCCGAATCGGGAAAAAATTCAACTAAATCCGGCTCAATGACAACGATATTGGTGCCTTCGGCATATTTTTTCACGTATTTATTGGGACGCGCATTGGAAAAATCGTATTCC
>JBOHQZ010000816.1:0-3532 GCA_050732275.1 bacterium | reverse complement strand
AGCGAGAACAAAAGTGTTGCCGTAGCCAAAGGCGAAGGTCGGATATCCCGCCAAACGCCGTGGCGCACCATCAGGGGGAATAAGCTGGGAAATCGCGGCCAGATAGTTGCGCAGCCCTTCTTTTCTTTCCGGCGCCTCAAGCTCGGCGGCGCCGGACACGTCGTGGTTGCCGGGCGCTAGAAAATATGGTACGCCGCCTTCGGTCGTCAAACGGTTGATCAAATCCACAAAACTGGCGTTCCATTGCTTGGGATCGCGGCCGTTAACCACCGCATCGCCGGATTGCAAAATGAAACGCACAGGATAATCGGTCTTTTCCAATTTTTTGATCGTGCCGAGCATCGCGTCGACGATCAGCGAATGCTCGTACTGAATGGCTTGGCCGTCGCGGCGGCCGCGCGTATCACCGTAAACAATGAAGGAAAAGCGCGTGACGTTCGCCGAGGCCTCTTCAGGCGGCAGAGGATTACGTGGCGGAGCGATGGCACGTACCGTTTCCTGATTTGTGCTTTGGGATGAAGCGACAGCTTGTCGATTTTGACTGTGGGTGATAACCGCAGTGGCAAGCACCACCAAGCTGCAAATAACGCGAGAGACAAAGCGGGGCATGATTGGCTTTCTCCTTGTCAAATACTCGATTTCAGTTTTATTGCTTTTCAGGATCTCAATGTTAAGGTTTTCGCCAGGCTTCATTATGGTTTTGAGCAACACTTACATATAATGTCCTACAGCATGCGATCCAATGATAAAGAGAATTGCAAAAGAAAACGGCAAACCTTTCCACAGCGAAATAGCGCCTGGCGCTCCCGCATCTTTTGTTGCAGAGCTACCCATCAGAAGAGTTGTAAAAACTGTCGCTATTAATAATAGGGATGGTGCAATCCAATAAAAGAATAAATGACGCAAACGCGCTGCCATCAGTGATTGATTTTGTTGATTGAGTTGTTCCATCGTTTGCACCTTTCATAGACAACAGTATTTAGTTGTGTGGGTATGGCCAATTTAGCCAGAATTTAATCTACACACTAAAAAAATTATACCACAATGGGCAACAACTTTTCGATCTTAGTTTTTCAATCACGGAATTTTATCAAAAGCCACCACCCCAATCATCTCCAACAGTTTCAGATAATCAAAAACCGCATCGGCAGGAACCGGCCCATAAGCTACGCTCAACACATCGCGAATCTGGCGAACGTTGCGTTTGCCATCGACGAGATTGAGCGTTTCGTACGCGAGTGTGCCGCCTTTCGGCAGCGCAGTCAAGCGCGCCAAATCGCCCGGCGACTCGCCGTTCAGATGATCGTCGATGTAATCATAATAATAAACTTCGAGGTTGCCAATCACTTTGGGATTGCGCCGCGGTACGATTGTATCGAACGTGTCCGATGAGGAAGTAACGTTCGATCCTGGACTGAAGGCGCGCAGCACCGTTATCCCCTCGGCTTCACGCGCGTTGACGCCTTTCATCAGATTATCGAGCAAAGCGCCCAAGCTCTGATCGCCCGGGGCAAGTGTCGAAATCGAAACCAGCGTCTCGCGCTCGCGTTGCGCCGCTTGTGTGATAATATTCTGCGCCTCAGTGAAACTCGCGTGAGCTTGCACAAGCGCTCGCCGCTGCGCCTGACTTTGTCGGATGCCGCCGCGAGCAAAGACTTCGCCGGCAAGCGTTTTCGCTTCGCTGGCGCCGGCGCTCGCGAGAAAGTAACCCGCGCTCGCGCCAATGACCGCCACGCGCCGCAATTTGGTGGCGTCGATGTTGTCCGGAGAATCGTTGTTGGTATGAATAAAAACGTCCGGCCAGTCGTTCATGTAAATCGTCGGAATGCGGAAGCTGCCTTCTTGATAAACGTCGTGATCGCTGCCCATTGTGAAAGGATGAAAATCGGCAACGAGCATCTCTTTGCTGCCATCCGGTGAAAAGATCGCTGCGGAAAAATCACCGAATTTCGCCGCGCGATGGCTGCCGTCGATCACGTACTCGCCAAACACGGCGGCAACATCATTGACATAGCTCGGCAACGAGGCCGGTGTTTGCGTGAGATGAAAAATCGCTTTGGTGATTTGATGGCTGCCGCCGACCATGTCCTTATGAATCGCCGCGCGCACGCGTTTGACGATCTCCGGATAGCGGCTGAAATAGCACATCGTTCCGGCAATTTCCGGCGGCCAGATGAAACGAATGGTGCGCCGTGGCTGCGGCAGCTTGCCTTGTTGAATGAGCGCAACGAGCAAACGCGCATCTTCCAAAATCGCCGCGGCGCCGCTGGCGTTGTCATTGGCCCCGGGCAATTGATGGCAAAGATGGCACGTAAAGACGATCTCGCCGGCAGCCGGATCGGTCCCCGGAATGATCGCCGACACCACTTCGAAATAGCCCGGCTTCATCCGCGCCTTGACGACAGCGTGCAAACGAATTTTTTCACCGCGCGCCAAACGCGATTGATATTCGCGCGCCTGGCGCAGTGAGATCATGAAAGCGAATGTATTCTTCAAATTGTATGGCGAGAGATGGCCCCAACGCACATTGTCCGCATAATCCCCGCTCCAGCCGGTGGTTTGGTTTTGCTGGTAACTTAAAATGCCAGCCGCGCCGCGCTTATCAACCGCTTGGCGATGAACACTCGCGAGGCCGCCACCGGCGAGTACGATTTTGCCTTTGACCTCCTTGCGGGTGTAATCTTGCTCCGAGGTGCCGGCACCGACATCGATCAATTCTGCTGTAACATTCGCGTCGTTGCTGTAATCCGCGAGCGCCACGCGCAGCTTGGGATACTCGGCAACGATTGCCTCGCGCGGCGCAACTTCGGATAATATGCCGGCTTCGGCTTCCCAGCCAAAATAAGACCGAAACGTGTTATAAGTCGTCGCCCCGTCAGCCCGAAAAGAATCGATTTTCACTTCTTGCAAGCCATACTCACGCGCTTTCGCCGCGATGTAATTCGCTGCTTCATGAAAACCAGCCGAGGCTTGCACGCGGTGAAAACGTCCGAGTGCGACGATATTTTCTTTCGCCAAAGTGCCGGAAGCTTCGGCGACGATGGCACTCAATTGCGCGTCACTCAGCAAGCTGGTCTTCTGAGATCGAGCCGCTAGCGGGAGAGCCAACAAGACAAAAAGTATAAGGCGGGTATAAAATCTCATTAAGCACCTTTCGATAAAACTATAAAATATTTTTCACCAGCAATGTGCTTTCAATCCGCGCGCAAATAGCGATAGAGCACGCGCAACAAGCGATAGCCTTGCAAATAATCCGATGTCGAATAAGAAACGGTTTTGGCGTCCTGTCGCGTGACGGTTGGGATTTGCTCGGCAATATCAGCGTGTGAAGTCGTCGAAAAAGTGATCTCGAACTTGTATGGCGGGGAAAGGCGGTACGGTTTAAACTCGTTCAGGCGGCGAAGCGCTTGGCGCGCGCCATCGCGGATGAGCTTTCGCGCTTCTTCCGGTTGAATAAACTTGGCGGCATTGGTGCCGATGGCTTCTTTGACAACGACTCCTTCAATATTGTTGACAAGTTGCTTCGTCTGCG
>JBOHQZ010000815.1:0-3535 GCA_050732275.1 bacterium | reverse complement strand
CAAAATCATTCTTCACAAGGGCTACGGTTGGGCCGATATGGCGCGCGGCATCCCGATCACGAATGCAACGGTGTTTGACATCGCTTCGCTCACCAAGCAATTCACCGCCGCGGCGATTCTGAAGCTCGAAATGCAGAATCGGCTCAAAACCGGTGATCGCATTGCGAAGTTTCTGCCCAATGTGCCAAAAGACAAAGCCGGAATAACTTTGCACCAATTGTTGACCCACACCTCCGGGCTGCCGGCTGAGCTGGCGCAAGAAAGCAATTTTACCCGTGAGCAATTTCTATCGACGATTTTGCGCGCTCCGCTCAAAACACGCCCCGGACAAAAATATTCTTACTCCAATCTCGGCTATACTTTGCTCGCTGCCGTCATCGAAATCGTTTTGGGACAATCGTATGAGGCGTTTCTTACTGAGAAATTATTTCAGCCGGCCGGAATGCTCAATACCGGATTTTATCTGGATTCCTATAAATGGCCTCCGGCGCTGGTGGCGCACGGGTATAATGAGTCGATTGACAACGGACCGCCGCAACGGCGAGAGCCTGATTTCTTATTTCGCGGCGCGTACTATGTGCTAACCTCGGTGAGTGATTTGTACAAATGGGAGACGGCGCTGCACAGCAACACGGTTCTGTCTGAAGGGGCAAAACGAAAAATGTTCACGGCGCACGTTCCGACCAACGAGCGTGGCGTGTCTTACGGCTATGGCTGGAAAATCGAGGCCACCGCTCGCCGAACCACTCTAATCAGTCACGGCGGCGTGCATTCCGACGGTTTCAATAGTTTAGTACAACGCTATCCGGACGACGACGTCGTGGTGATTGCCTTTTCAAATAAAAATTTTGGCGGTTTCCTCCCGATGACGAGCTTGCAGCACGAACTGCCGGCAATCATCTTTGATCGCGAGCACGCACTCCTGCCGGACGAGGTTGAAATAGATTCCAGCCTTCTGAAAAAATATACCGGAGTTTACGAGCTGCCCTCCGGGGCGAAGCTCAAAGTGGCGATGGAAAGCGGCGGGCTGAAAATGATCGCCGAAGGTCAGGAGGCGATTGATCTGTTGGTTTATCGTCATCGCAGCTCACCAACTGATTTTAACACCCGCATCGCCGCCATTCTTGATAAAGCCGGCCAGGGCGACTTCAGCTCATTTATCATGAAGCGAGACAACCGGGCGGCAGCCAATGAAATCAAAACTTTTTTCAGCAAACTATGGATGCAGTTGGAGCAAGGCTATGGCGCTTTACAGTCATTCCAGGTCTTGGGCACCGTGCCGGCGGTTTGGGCGCCAACAACTTACGTGCGACTCAACTTCGAGCGCTGGAGTGCCATTCACCGTTTCCAATGGAAGGACGGCGCGTTCACGTTCATGCCCGGCTCGCTGCCGCTGATCTATACGAGATTTGCGCCGCAATCCGCCACCGGGTTCGTGGGATACCATCCCGGCATCGGCAAGCTCATCCGCGCCGGCTTCACGCTCAATAACAAAGGTGAAGTGACCGGATTGACGATGCAAGACGACGAGAGAACGGCTTATGCACGCAAAAAGTACAACGTTATTGAAAGCCTCGCGCCAATCGTCGTGCAGGATGGCAATTGGCAAACTCATTTTGGCTTCGAGGGGGCAACCTCTCAATAATAGAGTTTGAAGCCGGACTTGCGCTCAACGATCTTTCTGATTCATACTTGTTGCGGATTATTTTGTAACTGTCATGCGGAAAAATCTTCTCCGCCGAACTTCACCGAAGTCACCGAGTGTCGCCGAAAAAGCATAAAACTCAGAATTTTTTTTCGCTTTTACTGCGCAATGACATAATAGAATCCTGCAGCACAAGTCCGGCTTCGCCCTAATTTGTTCTCCCTCCTTGACTTTTCCCACAAACTCGCTTATCTTCTTTAGTCATCTTATCCTTTCCGGCATAACACGCAAGGCAAAATCGGATGAAGCAACCATGGCGTTCAATCTGCAAACCTGGCGCGATCAGTGCAAAGCCTATCTTAAAGATTTGAAACAGCGCATTGCCGACCGCAAAGTTGATTCCATTTATGGCACCATCGCCGCGGCGGCGCTGTGGCCGGTGATCGCTGCCTTTCAGCAAGGTGACTTGTCGGCGCTGGTGGCGTTGGGGCAAGTCCTCGCCGGCGTCAGCAGCAATTTGCTCGCCGGCGGCCTGCAATCCTGGCGCGATCAAGCCGAAGCGGCGCGCGATTTACAAGCGCGAATTGAAAAGGAACCAGCTTTACGCGAGGAGCTGGATACCATCGTCGAAAAGCTCGACGTCATCGCTCTCGCCAAGGCGGAACTCCCGACCGAAGAACGCCAATGGTTCGTCGATACGTTGCAGCAGGAACTGCAGAAATTGGGCAACTTGCCCCGGTTTGAAGCCACCTTGAGGGGTGTGCTCGTCGGCCGCGACCTGCAAAAAAGCGTGGTGGTCACCGGCGACAACAACAGTGTGACCTACATCATCAAGCAGTACAACACCAATAACTCCAAACCGGCTGATCCGGAAGCTTTGCGCCGGCATATCGCCGATTATCTTACCTGGATGCGGGATCGCTGCGGCACTATTGAGCTGCGCGGCATCAAGCGGGAAGGTCAGCAAGTGGTGCAACTGGATCTGGAAACAGTCTATGTTCCACTGCAAGCCCAATCTTACAATCAAACGTACACCATTAAAATGGATCAGGTACTTGAGCAAGGCAAACGTCTAGTGCTCACTGGTGGCCCGGGCTGCGGAAAAACCACGGTGCTCATGCATATTGCCTGGACGTTAGCTATGGCCATTGCCAATGATGATCTCGCCTACGCACAAAAGAAATTGGGAACATGGGAAGATCCGTCATCTGGCAAAATAAAACGGTCTCTGGGTGAGCAAGAATCTCCTGACATACCAAAGAAGAAGAGACTGGAGCTTCTACTGCCGATCTTTGTGCCGCTCAGTTCTTACGCCAATCACTTGCGCCAATTGCCTGCCAATACCGACCCCCGGCAGCGGACGCTGGCCGCATTTATTTCCGAATATCTGATCGAGCGGCAAAGCAGTTTTGATTTGCCGCGGGAATTTTTTCAACAGTTGTTGCGCCAGGGCCAGGCCGTTATTCTCCTGCTCGATGGCCTGGATGAAGTGCCCAACGAGGATGAGCGCGTGCAGGTACGCCAAGCCATTGAAGAACTGGTCACCGGCCGCGACCTGATGCACGTCGTCGTCACTTGCCGCAGCACCGCCTACAAAGACCGCACTGCGTTGGGAAAAAATTTTCGCGAAATGCGCACCCTTCATCTCGATGACCAACATGTCGAGTCGCTCGTCGTCCAGGCGTACAAACATCTCTATCACCACGACCCCAAGCTTTGCCAAAACAAGACGATAGAATTATTGGATGGCATCCGCCACCTGGAAGAACAGCGCCGGGAACGTTTCGGTAAAGATACCGAGCCACTTGTCACCAGTCCGCTGTTGGTACGGATGCTGTTGGTTGTTCACTTCAGCGAGCGCCAATTGCCGGAGCAGCGCGCCGAGCTTTA
>JBOHQZ010000814.1:0-3545 GCA_050732275.1 bacterium | reverse complement strand
CTCACGCTCAAGCCGCCGTTGAGCGCGCGGCCAGAAGAGTCAGCTTTCGGATGAATCGGCAAGCCAATCGCGAGGTAGGCAAAATTGCGATCCAACGTCAACGGCCGGAACGAGAGGTTAAGCTCGCGGCGCTGCAGCATGGCCACGCTCGCGGCATTGTAAAAGGCGGATTCGTTGCCTTCGACGACGGCAACATAAGCGCGGCCCATGGCTTCCGAGCGCGCGGCGATGCCCATGCGCAGAAACGCGCCAGCGTAGCCGCCTTGGCCAACGGCTTCGGTAACGAAGATAAAAAGGAAAAATGCTAAAAATGATTTTACGAATTTCACAACTTACCTCGAAAATAAAGATAGTAAATTTTAAATTGAAAATTTACAATTTTAAATTTAAAATTCATCAATCCAACACCATAACCTTCCCCCAAAACGCGCCTTCGCCTTCCAAATCAAGTTTATAAAAATAAACGCCGTTTGCCACCACTTCACCGCGGCGGTTGCGGCCGTTCCAGACTTCGGTGTATTGACCCTCTACTGATCGACCCTTTTGACTGACCACTTCGGCGACAAGCTCCATGGCAAAATCATAGATTTTGATCGTTACTTTGGTCGGGCGCGTGGCGTTGTACTGAAAACGCACGTTACCGTCGTCGCGGAATTGATTGTGGCGAAAAGGCGAAAAAGGATTGGGATAAGCATAAGTTCGGGGCGCGCCGCTTTCGCCGGTTTTCACGGAGCCGCGCAGAATTTTCCAGCTCGAGCCGTCATTTTCCGTATAAGCCAAACCATCCGGACCGCCAGTCCATAACCGGCCTTTGCTCGCGGCGGCAGTGAAAAATCGTGTGCTCAAAAATCGTTCGCCGCTCGCGTTATCAACCACGGCTGGAAATTTCGCCCAGGTCCGGCCGAAATCGAGTGATTTGAAAAGGCCATTATCAGTAGCGACGTAAACAATCGAATCATCGAAGGCAAAGTTATTGGCAACTTCGCCGGCAAGCGTCGTGCGCCAAGTATAGCCGCCATCTTCCGAGATCGACACTCCGGAAAATTCATCGGGTTCTACGGCCTCACGGGCGCCGCCCAAATATATTCACGGCCTCGCCATTTTTGATGAGCGATGGCCACCGCCCAATTCCCGGAAATCGATTGCGCCTGGTTTTGATGAGAAAAATTCGTCCACGTGGCGCCGCCATCGAGCGATTTGTTGATGCCGCCAGCGGTGCCATGCCACAACACGCCGTCGGCATTAATAATCGAAAAAGCGCGATGATTCAAATTTGCCAATGGTTCGAAAAAGAACGTGTCCGGCGCGACCACTTCCCAAGTTTGGCCAAGATCGGCAGAGCGCTGGAGACCGCCGCCCCAACTCGCCCGCCAGATGGCATTTTTATGCAACGCAATGTCGTAAGTCACATTCTGCACCGGGCTGGGTCCAAATTGCCGAACATAAGTCCACGTCCGTCCGTCATCGGTCGAATAACTCATGCCGCCACCGGTTGGCTGCAAACCGGCGTCGGTTTTTGTCAATGAATCAAAATCTGTGGCCACCAAAATGATGCTGTCAGTAACCGCCAAAGCCGAAACGCCGCCTCTCGGCAAGCCATTTTGGGTCGTGTAAGTCACGAAAATTTTTCCACCATCGCGTGAACGGGCCAACCCTTTGTCAGTGCCGATCCAAAGCTCGCCGCGATGCAAAACAATTTCTTCTATACCATTTGAATTTAAATTTGTCGGCAAATTCGTATCAGCCGTTTTGGGCCGATGTGGCCAACCGCCGTTAGTGAGCATTTGTGCCGCTGCCCAATTGGCGATGGCGAGAGCAGTAAGCGAGAAGGCGGCGATAGTTTTTCCGTTTGTGGCCATGCTATTTTAAATTTTAAATTGAAAATTTACAATTTAAAATTTTAAATTTATCAATCCAGAACCATCACCTTCCCCCAAAACGTGCCTTCACCTTCCAAGTCGAGTCTGTAAAAATAAACACCGTTTGCCACCACTTCGCCACGGTGGTTGCGGCCGTTCCAGACTTCGGCGTATTGGCCCGCCACCGGCCGATCCTTTTGATCGACCACTTCGGCGACAAGCTCCATGGCAAAATCATAAATTTTGAGTGTCGCCTTTGTCGCGCGCGTGGTGTTATACTGAAAGCGCACGTTACCGTCGTCGCGGAATTGATTGTGGCGAAAAGGCGAGAAGGGATTGGGATAAGCGTAAGTTCGAGACGCGCCGCTTTCCCCAGCTTTCATGGAGCCGCGCAGAATGCTCCAGGTTGAGCCGTTGTTGTCGGTGTAGGCGATGCCATCCGGACCGCCGGTAAACAAACGGCTATTGCTGGCGCCGACAGCAAAATACTCCGAGGTGAGAAATCGCTCGCCTTTCGCGCTGTCGAACACTGGTGCGAATTTCGCCCAAGTGCGGCCAAAATCGATGGACTTGTACAAACCATTATCGGTGACGACATACGCGATGGAATCGTCGAATGCAAAGTTGTGCGCAAATTCACCGGCAAGCGTAATGCGCCACGTGAAACCGCCGTCGTCGGTGATCGAAACGGCGCGTGTCTCGTTGAGATCTTCGGCATTCACCGTTGCGGCCCAAATGTACTCGCGGCCTTGCCACTTTTGCTGGCCGATGGCAACGACGAAGTTGCCGGAAATTGGCAGCGGTTGATTGGTGTGTGAAAAATTCGTCCACGTGATGCCGCCGTCGAGCGATTTATTGATGCCGCCGGCAGAGCCATGCCACAATACGCCATCCGCATTAATAATGGAAAAGGCGCGATGATTCAAATTTCCCAAAGGATCGAAAAAGAAGGTGTCGGGCGGCACCACTTCCCAGGTTTGGCCGCGATCTTGCGAGCGCTGCAAGCCGCCGCCGAAATTGGTTGCCCAAACTTCGTTGCCGCGCAGCGTAATGTCGTAGGTGACATTTTGCACCGGCGTGGGGCCGAATTGCGGCACGAGCGTCCAGGTGACGCCATCATCAAGTGAATAACTCAAGCCGCCGCCGGTCGGCAACACACCGGCGTCTTGCGTCAAAGAATCGAACGCTGCTGCTACCCAAATGATCGCGTCCGTCACCGCCAATGCGGAAATGCCGCCGCGTGGCAAGCCGTTCGCTTGCGTGTAGGTTTGCCAGGTTTGGCCGCCGTCGCGTGAGCGTGCCAGGCCTTTGCCCGTACCCAACCAAACATTGCCGCGATGAATCACGATATCCGAAACGGAGTTGGAGCGCAAACCGGATAACGGCTCTGCTTGCCGGCCGAGCTGCCAACTATTTTTCAAAAGAACTTGGGCGTCGGCAGAAACCATCAAGCCGAGCATTGCAAACAACGTGCTGCTAAAACATATTTTGAGAAATTGCATTTTAATCGGTCACGCTAATGGTATGAATCAGCTTGGTGCTTTGCGCCCCCTTTTGATCTTCGGCTTGAAATTCGAAGCGGTAATTGCCGAGGGCATTCTGCGGGGTGATTTGAATCCTGAGCGTATAACGCCCATCGCCGGCAACGGCATCGCCTTGCTGGCCGTCGTCACGCATTGCAAACGG
>JBOHQZ010000813.1:0-3550 GCA_050732275.1 bacterium | reverse complement strand
CCACGCGATATTGGATCATCCGCTAAACTGCCGTAGGTTTGTGCGATAAAGGCGTGCCAATCAAACTTTTCATCCTTTTCGGCCAAGCTTGCTGCCGGCTTCAGGCGGGAAATGCCTATTTCCAGAAGCGTTTCAAAGACTTTAATGATTTTATACAACACCTCCAAATAATCGTCTTTTACTTTTTCAACCTCGGCCTTGACCAGCTCTTTGGTAATCATTTTTTACCTCGCTAAATTAACCTGGCTTGTTGTCAAATAAAATAGCCCATTTGTTTCTTTCCCGCAAGCGTTTTTATACTCATCGCAACATCACAAACCGCTGTCTTGCCTGCGCGGTTTCGGTTTACAAACAAAAAAATTCCAGTCGGGCCGACTGGCTGCGCCCGTAGGGGTTACCTTATCGCAACACCATAAACCGCCGCGTTGCCTGCGCGGTTTCGGTTTGCAGGCGGATAAAATAAAAGCCGGAGGGCGCCGGCTCGCCGCTGGCCTTTAGCCCATCCCACGATCGTGTATAGTTGCCGGAAGCCATGCGATCCGCCAACAATGTCGCCACCTCTTGCCCGATCACATTGAAAACCGTGAGCCGAACATTCTCATTGCGGCTCAAAGAAAAATTCACCAGCAACGGATTTTGCCCGGTAACAAAGGGATTCGGATAAATCGGCTCCAGCGCGAATGTGCTCGGCACGAGGTTGCAATCGCTAGTGAAGTTGGCAAACTCGACCGGATGCAAAGTTTTCAACACCCAATTATCCGGATCGATGACGAGGCGTTCCACCGGCTGGCTCGTCGTAAAAACGTATTCCTGGCAACTGCCGTTGTGCTCGAGCTCGAAACGAAACGTGTCCGCGCCGGCGATGGCCGCCAGCTCGAGCGGCAAGCGATAGCCCTCGCCGGATTGCGTTTGTTGCATGCGCAACGTGAGCTGCGTGCCTTGAGATTTCCACGCGTAGCGCAGCTCCGGGCGGCCGGCGCGATAAATCCACTGCTCGAAGAACCAATCCAGCTCCTTGCCGGAAATTTGCTCCGCGAGATTTTTAAAATTCTCCGTTGTGGCGTTACCGAAGCGATAGCGATGGTCCGCTACGTAAGTCCGCAACAACCGGAAAAAAACCGAATCGCCGATGACGTAGCGCAGCGTATGAAGCACCCAGGCGCCTTTGCGATAAACCAGACCGGAGTTGAAGATCGTCGCAACCGAAGACGTATCCCGCACGAACACGCTGCCCGTCGAGGGGATGCCGTTGCTCATGTTCGTCATATAATTCTGATAAACCGCCCTGCCGTCGCGGTGCTCGAAATAAAGCGCTTCGCTATATGTGGCAAAACCTTCGTTGAGCCAAATATCCTGCCACGACTTCATGGTGATCAAATCGCCGAACCATTGGTGCGCCAGCTCGTGCGCGATCAGCCCATCACCAAAGCTGCCGACGCTGGTAATCGTTTGATGCTCCATGCCGCCGCCCCAAGCAAACTGCGCGTGACCATATTTTTCTTTCTTAAAAGGATAATCGCCGAACGCCTGATTGAAAAACGCCAGCATGTCGCGCGTATCCGCGAGCTGCGTTTGCGCTTGCGCCAGATTTTCCGGATACACGTAATGTCGGATCGGCATGGCCGTGCCGTCGGAAAAAGTGAAGGTCTCGCCAAATTCGGCGTAATTGCTCACCGCGACGGAAACGAGATAGGTGGTGATGGAATAGCGCTCTTTCCACGAAAACGTTTTCCAGCCATTGGCGGTTTGAACATTTTCCAGCGTGCCGTTGGAAACTGCGGTTAAAATTTCAGGCACGGTGAGATCGACTTGCACCGAATCGGCTTTGTCGGCCGGCGTGTCTTTGCAGGGCCACCAGAGGCGGGCATAATACGGCTCGCTGAGGCTGGCGATGATCGGCGCGCCGGTATGCTCGCGAAACGTGAACGCGCCAAAACCGCCGCTTTCCGGCTGGCCGCGATAAGTCACGCTGACGCGAAATTTCTCGCCGCTTTGAACCGCGCTTTTGAGCGTGAGAGAAAGAACGTTGCCGCTGCGTGTGAATGAGACGGCGTCATCGCCAACGCTGAGCACCTGCATGGTAGCATGCAAATCCAGCGGCACGGTGGCGAGGCCGGCAGTCTCGCTTTTGGCTTCCATCAACAGCGCGCCTTCGATCGTGCCGGTGCTCGGCAAAATTTTGAGCTGCAAATGATAAAAGCCCGCGTCGTAACCATAGTTGCTAATTGCCGCTTTGGCCAGTGCGTGCCGTTGCAGCCATTGCTGCGTTTTGAGCTGTGCTTCGAGCGCGTGATGAGAGAAATCTTGAGCGAAGGTGGCGGTTTGCAGAACAAGCAATGCGAGACACGAAAGTGTTTTACACATAAGCAGTTTTAAAAGGGCGTTTCAACGTTCTTTGAAACGCCCGGTGAGAATTCACAACTTAATCAAAAGTAAACGGCCAAAGTTAACACCCCGCTATTATCGATCCCCAAGCCGCTGCGGTCGCCGACTTTTATCGTTGACGTCTGACTGCCGGAAGTCGTTTCCTGGTCGGCTCTCGACAATTTTAAAAAGCCTAGACGGTATTCGGCAGCCAGGCTCACTTCTTTAAAAATAAAGAACTCAACGCCGGCTAAAGCAAATAGGTTGAAGCTCGATCCTCCCAAAAATCCCAGCTCACCGGCTTGTCTATTCTTAACGACGGTTTGTGAGGCGGTGCCAATCACCGCAGATTTGGATTCCGTCGACGTCGTTGAAAAGCCGAGGCCGCCACCAAAGTAAGCACTCACCCGCCCCGTTCCGCGGTGCAGCTCAGCAGCAGCAGAAACTCCGAAACTGGTGCCGGAGCGTTCGCCGTCGATTCCTTGCACACCCGCAGGCGGATTGGCTGGAATATCCTCGCTCAAGGTGCTGAACTGAAGACCGGCGCGGAAAGCCAGCACCGCTTTGTAATAATACTTGACGCCGACGCCGCCTTCAAAGTTCCCGGCGCCGAGATTTGAGAGGCCGTTGAAAGAAAAAAGCATGGACTTGCTGCCCTTCACGAGATTGGGTGCAACGCCTTGCGCCAAAGCCAGTGCAGGCGCTAAAAGCAAACAGGCGACGATACGGATTGATCTTTTCATGGCGATCACTCCAAAAAATGTTAATACCCAAAATGTTGGATTAGTATTTATTTTCAGGCGGCGGGACGATTGAGGCGAATGAGTTGGTCGGCAGGTGCTATCATGGCGTATGTGGATACTTCGTGCGAATCAATTGCGCTAAAGTTAAAAGCTCGGGATAATAGGTTTTGAATCGTCAACTTTGCTGCTCATAAAGCGTCTTCCCTTCGTTTAAAATACGTCGCCGCAAGGTCTCGGCTGCTCGGTTCATCCACACCACATCAATAGCGAGCAAAGTTGGAACAATCTCCATATCGGCGCGAATCTGGGCCAGCTTTGCAAGCGTTAGCTCATCATCGTCAATGGCAATATCATAATCAGACCGCGCCTGTGAATCATCCCGCGCTCGCGAGCCAAACAAGATAATTCGCTTCGGCTTGATATGCCGAACGATCGCATCAACG
>JBOHQZ010000812.1:0-3559 GCA_050732275.1 bacterium | reverse complement strand
CCATCGGCGTTCACAAGTTTTATGCCGATCCGGCCCGGGGCGACAAGAGATTGGCTTTGTTCGCAACCAAGGACGGGATTTCCGGTGAGCGCGAAGGCATGGCGATATACAAATGCAATGAGAACACTGGCTATCTGCTGCTTTCGAGCCAGGGGGATACCACTGTCAAAGTTTATCCGCGTGAAGGCGACCCCGGCGATCCGCATCAGCACAACCTGCTCATGACCATCAAGACTAATGGCGCGGTAGAAACCGATGGCCTGGATGTGACCAGTGTGTCCACCTCGGCGGATTTTCCTCATGGCTTTCTGATCAGCCATAACTCGAGTGGAAAGAATTTTCGGCTTTATGCCTGGGAGGATATTGCGCAAACCAATCTGAAAATTTGCCCTGCTGAGATCGGGGCTGATGACAAACCGATAAACGTGCCAACTGAATTCGCGTTGGAACAGAATAATCCGAATCCCTTCAAGGTATTGATGCGATAAGATTTCATCGTCGTCAAAACAATTTGATTGGAGTATGGTGTAATTATGAACATCGCCTATATTAGCGCCGATTTTGGCGTGCCGGTTTTTGGCTACAAAGGTGCCTCCGTTCATGTGCGCGAGATGGTTGCCGCTCTCCGCCAGGCCGGCCATGCGATTTGGGTGATATCGCCGGCCATTGAGATGCCGGAGGGGGAAAGGGGAAGATTTGGTGAATGGGTAAAGAATGGCCGTGATTCTGCTTTTACTGCGGTTGCCAAGGACATGACGCCGGTGACTTTTTTTTCCGTACATCCGCCGCAGGAACGGCACTGCCAGATTTACAAAGCGCTCGACAATCTTGACAAGTTTTTAGGCAAAAAAACGCGCCTCGCGCCGGAGCTGCGCAATTTATGTTACAACTTGACGCTGTACGAGAGAGCGCGGGATTATCTTCTGCTGTGTAATGTGGATCTTATTTACGAGCGTTACTCGCTGTTCAGTTGTGCCGGCATCCGCCTGGCTCGCGAGCTTGACGTGCCGCACATTTTGGAGGTAAATGCGCCGCTGGCGTACGAGCAGGAAAAAATGCGCGGACTGGAGACGAAAGAACTGGCGCGTGAGACGGAACGCCGCATTTTTTGTGGAACCGATCGGGTGATTGCCGTCTCCGGGCGTTTGCAAGAATATGCGATTTCGTGTGGCGTACCGGAATCGCGGATTCACGTTTTGCCGAACGCCGTAGACCCGCAGCGCTTTGCCCCGGTGCGCCGGCGTCCCGCTACGCAGCGGGACAAAACGGTGCGGGCACAATATCAACTCGACGGCAAACACGTCATCGGCTTTGTTGGCAGCCTTAAGCCGTGGCATGGAACCGAGACTTTGTTCGAGGCTTTCCGGCGGCTGCACGCAACCGCCACCAATACCCATTTGCTGATCGTCGGCGACGGGCCCGGGCGGGAGGAATTGGAAAAATATGCGCACACGCACGGTCTCGACGGCGCCATCACTTTTACCGGCAATGTTTCTTACGATGACATTCCGCAATACCTTGCAGCCATTGACATTGCGGTGGCGCCATACGTGGCCAACGAAAATTTTTACTATTCGCCGATCAAGATATTCGAATACATGGCAATGGGCAAGCCAGTGGTCGCCGGCAGGATCGGGCAGGTGGAAGAGGTGATCACCGATGGCGAAACTGGCTTGCTCTTTGAGCCGGGAAATATCGGTCAGCTCACAGCCGCGCTCGCGAAGCTCGTCGAAGATTCGCAACTTTGCCGCCGACTCGGTGAAGAAGCCAAAACGTGGGTACTGCGAGAGCGCACCTGGGAGAATAATGCCCAACAGGTGGTGGAAATTGCGAAAGGCGTAAAACGTAATGCGTAAAACGTAATATTTACGCATCACGCATTACGTTTTGCTCCTGATAACACGCTTTGAATTAATTATGAAACTAAAGACCTGCATTATCACGAACCAGTATCCGCCGCAAGTCGGCGGCGTTGGGCATTCGGCGTGCCGAGTTGCCAATATGTTGGCATTGCATGGGCTTTCGGTGCACGTTGTCGCCTTTCAGAAATATCCTGAGCCTTTGCCTTTTGACGAAAGTTTTGCGAGCACAAAGGAAGGCGAAGTGCTGGTGCACCGGGTCAAAGTTTATCTTCCCAGCCCGAATAATAATGGCGCCACACTTTCAGAAGCTGAAACTTTGACGCGTTGTAACCGCGAGATGTTTCAAGCGCTCGAGTATTTTCAGCGGCGCTATCAGTATGACGTGTTGCACGGCTTTTTCCTTTATCCGGCGGGTTTTATTGCCGGGCTGGTCGGACAACTGCATCGCGTCAAAACGATCGTTTCGATTCGCGGCAACGATGTCGGCAAGTATGCTTTAGATCCGCTCCGGCTGCCGTTTATCCGCGCCGCACTCGAGAATGCCGATTACGTTACTTCGGTCGCGACCAACTTGCTTGAATTTGCCGACCGCGCGATTACGCCCATTTCCGGACTGTCAAAAACGATTCTTAATTCCATCGATCTCATGCGGCTGAAGCCCCAATCCCGGCCTGCATTGAATCTGCACGGGGCAGTGGTCGGCAGCGCCGGGTTGTTTCGGTATAAAAAAGGATTGGTCTATCTTTTCAAAGCGCTGGCCAGCATGAATGGCCACCGGGATTACACCGTTTTGTTGGCCGGAGATTTTTTTAAAGAAGAAGAGCGGCAGCCGCACTTGCAATACGTGAAAGATTACGGTTTAAGCGATCGCACGATTATCGCCGAAAAGATTCCTCCTGATCGCATGGCAGATTATCTCCAGCTCTTCGACATCCTGGTATTTCCATCCCTGTTTTCCGAGGGCTGTCCGCTTTCCATGCTCGAGGGGATGGCGATGCGAAAAGCGGTGATCGCCAGCCGCACCGGCGCGATTCCGGAAATCATTCGTGACCGCGAAAATGGATTGCTGGTCAACCCTGGTGATGCGGAGGAAATCGCCGGCGCTATTATGGAATTAATTGAAAGTCCGGCATTGCGAAAACGCTTGGGCGACAATGCCGTCCAAACGGTTAGCGCGATGACGCCCGCACACGAGTTTCGTGAATGGATGAATGCTTACGAAGCTGTATTATAAAAGCTGTTTAATAATTAGGGAGAAAATACACCATGCGTAATCGAAGCGATTTACAATCAGTCCGGCGGTATCTGAACGCGATTGATGGATACACTCCGCTTTCTGCAACAGAGGAGATCAATCTGGCGCAGCGAATCCGCAAGGGCGATGCACAGGCGCTTGAAAAGCTGGTCACGGCCAACCTGCGTTTCGTCGTGTCCGTTGCCAATCGCTATCAAGGGTTCGGCTTGCCGCTGCAAGATCTCATCAGTGAAGGCAATCTCGGCTTGATTAAAGCGGCGCAGAAATTCGATGCCTCGCGCGGATTTAAATTCGTCTCTTATGCCGTTTGGTGGATACGGCAAGCCATCATGATGGCTTTGGGAGAACATGGCCGGATCGTGCGCTTGCCCTTGAATCGCCTCAACACGATGAGAAAAATCGAGCGCACGGCCGACACCTTGAAGCAAGAATTGAACCGTGA
>JBOHQZ010000811.1:0-3561 GCA_050732275.1 bacterium | reverse complement strand
TTCGATACTTCTTCCTGTCATTGGGTGGAGAGATTATAACTTATTCAGATCGCTCGATTATTGGTAACCCAAACGTAAGCTCTCCAGCCGCGCGATCCGCTTTTCCATCGGCGGGTGCGTGCTGAACAGACTGACGATGCCGCCACCGCTAAGAGGGCTGACAATAAACATGTGCGCCGTCGCGGGGTTGGCTTCGAGGGGAATTTGCTGCGAAGCATTGTGCAGCTTTCGCAACGCGCCGGAGAGATGGCGCGGGTTGCCGGCGATGCGGGCGCCATCTTCGTCGGCAATATACTCGCGCGACCGGCTGATCGCCATTTGAATCAGCATCGCGGCAATCGGCGCGATGATGATCATCGCCAGCATGGCAATGGGATTTTGCCCGCCCTCTTCGTCATCGCTGCGGCCGCCGCCAAACAGCATCGACAGTTGCGCGATATTAGCAATCATGCTAATGGCGCCGGCAATGGTAGCGGCGACCGTGCCGATGAGAATGTCACGGTTTTTAATGTGTGCCAGCTCGTGGCCGATCACCCCCGCCAGCTCGTCGCGGCTGAGCAGATGCATGATACCATCAGTAACTGCGACTGCGGCGTGCTCCGGATCCCGCCCCGTCGCAAAAGCGTTCGGCTGCTCGCCGGGAATGACATAAACTTTCGGCATGGGCAGGCGCGCGCGGGTCGCCAGATTGCGCACCATGCTATAAAGCTCGGGTGATTCGCTCTCGCTCACTTCTTGCGCGTTGTACATCCGCAAAACGATTTTGTCGCTGAACCAGTAACTGGCGAAGTTCATCGCGATGGCAAAAGCAAACGCGATGAACATGCCGGTCTGGCCGCCGATGAGATTGCCGATAACGACGAGCAAAGCCGTCAAACCGGCCATGAAAATAAAAGTTTTTAGCGTATTGTTCATTTCAAATTCTCCTCAGAAATGGTTGAATATTGGCGACAGCCGCGCTTCGATTTTGCGCGAGGTGCCGGAAAAATTCCACAGTCGATGCTTCACGCTGTATCTTGTGCAAAAAAAACACGATTGCGATGAAGTGCTGCAATCAGGTGCAGCCAATCTCCGTCTGGTGAAACTTAGAGGTTTGGGGGATGGAAAATTTATGCGATCGCCGGCGGGGAGATGCCGCTGAACGAGAGAGTTTTGAAGAAATCAAAAATAGTACGCCCGTCCCGCCACAGAAGAAATTCCATGCTCGGAGCGGGCGGAGGAAGATTCCGGCTCCCGTGATGGCGCGCGAACTGCGAGAGCCGCGTCAGCCAGTTGTGAAAATTAAGCCATAGCTGCAGCTCCAACGCTAAAAATGGAAGCGCGCGCGTCAGTTGGCAGAAACGACAAGAGCCGCTCGCTTGATGCCAAATCATCAGCGCTGCCACAATGCTGATTTTGCCTGCAGAAGCTACAGAGAAAAATTTCAGTATTGCAACAAAGCTGCCGCTTAAAATGTTGACCATAAAGATTGCGTGCATGGTAGTTTGATGGTAAATTGGCAAACGAAAACGCGCAATATTCAATATACTGTTTGGAATTGCACAAAGTTCCACAATCGGAGATTGGCATTTCTCATTTTTTTATTGGGTTCCCGCCTGGTTTATTTGCGATGGTGAACTTTTTTCTCCCAGTTTAAAATTAAAATTGAGCAAAGAATGAGCAGTTTTTGGCCTGGATTGTGAGCAATAATTTTGATTATCTTGAGAATAGTTTTTACAGACGCGCAAAAACTCAATCGCAAAAAGGAAGAAAAGCCATGAACACCCCAATCGATTCGGTTGACGCCATTAACAAGTTGGTTGGCCGTTTCACCGAGGCGTGGAATCATCACGAAGCTGAGGGCGCCGCTGCGCTATTTGCTGCGGACTACGAAGGGTTTGACATCAGCGAATCGGCGCCGCGACGCGGTCAACAAGGCGCACGACAGTGGATGCAACGCTATTTTCGCGCTTTTCCGGACATGCAATTTAAAGACGGACAAACCGTGGTGCAAGGAAATCGCGCCGCCATTTTGTGGACCGCACAAGGCACGCATCAAGGATATTTGCTGAACATTCCGCCGACCGGCCGGACCTTCGCCGTGCGAGGCGTCTCTTTTTTGACGATTGCCAACAACCAAATTCAACGGGGAGAATATATCTGGGATTTGGCCGAGTTGCTGCGCTGCATACGGCTCTTGCCGGAATTGCATGAAAACGACTCGGGTCAGAGCTGAGCCGGTCCCAATTTTTTTCAGTTCTACGTAGTCTCGACCCTTTGTGGGTCGCTGTCGGACAAATTTCTTAACAATGCCCCACAAGGGGGCAGGACTACGATAAAATGCTAATTTTATTTTTTAGACAGTGATTAAGATACAAAATCAGAGTGGCAGGAAAATTAATGTCGCCTATCAGTATTGTTCAATCCATCGACGGTGTCCAACCGCGCCAGGTTGTATCCAGCAGTTTGCCAGCGGAAGATGCGATCAAGCCGGCCACGAGCACCGATGATGCGGAGTTGCTGCAAAAGATTTCGCGTCGGGATGCGAATGCTTTTGCAGCGCTTTACGATCGCTACGCGACGGTTCTGTACAGCTTGTGCCTGGCGGTTTTAAAAAAGCCGGACGAGGCAGAAGATGTGTTGCAGGAATGCTTTCTGACGGTTTGGGAAAAAGCCTTCGCCTTCAACGGCATGAAAGGCAGCGCCTACACCTGGTTGGTGACTTTGACGCGCCATCGTGCCATCGACAGGCTGCGGTCAAAAAATTTTCAAATGCGCTTGCAAAAACCGGTAGATTTTGACTTCGATGCGATTGCCGACGATGGCGCGAACACGCCGCTGGAACTCACTTCATTCGCTGAGCGTGCTGAAATCGTGCAAAAAGCCTTTGCCACGCTTCCCGTTGAGCAACGTGAAGTCCTGCGTTTGGCGTATTTTGAGGGGTGCTCGCAATCCGAGATTGCTGGCCAGCTCCGAGTGCCGCTCGGAACCGTGAAGACCCGCGCCCGCCAAGCCATGAAGAAGCTGCACAAGCTTTTAGCTGCCAACCTGCAAGCCCTCCGATAAATCCATTTTAGCAACTCATACGTAGATATAAACGAACACGTTAACGTTTTCTATCAATATAATTTTAATGTGATGAAATCATCATGACGTATTTTAACAGAATGTATTGACGTTCAACTATTTCAATCCGGTGCCGGATCGCATTCGTGTTCATAGCGACGCCGACCAAGACCTGCGATTGAACCCGGCTAACGGCACCGTTGCCGGCGTTGATTCGGTGTTGGCCTATAATGCCGGCGATGCGAATTTTGGTATCAATCCGAATATCACCGCACGGCCTATACCAACAGTGTTGCCGGCGCAACCGCGACGGTGCTTTACGCTATTGATTTCAGCCGCGATATTCTCGTAACCTTGCCCTCCCCGAACAACGGCAAGTTGGTGACGGTAGGCGCTCTCGGCGTCAACACCAACGAGTTCGTCGGCTTCGACATCGCCGGCGATACCGGCATGGCGTATACAAGTCTGACGGCCGGTTCGAGCGGATCGAGCTTTTATACGATTAATTTGACCAAC
>JBOHQZ010000810.1:0-3574 GCA_050732275.1 bacterium | reverse complement strand
GTCTTGTCTTTCACAATTTCCAAAGCGCGCATCGCGCCGATGCCGCGCGCCTCGCCGACTTTGGGGCTTTTCGCGGCGAGAGCAGAAAAATGTTGGTGGACGTATTCCCCAATATTGAGCGCGTGTTCACCGAGTTTGAGGAGTTGCATTTCTTCAATACCCGCCAAACCTGCGGCGCAGGCGACCGGATTTCCGCCATAAGTGCCGCCAAGCCCACCTTCATGTGGTGCGTCCATCAACTCAGCGCGTCCGGTGATCGCACTCAATGGCAAACCGGAAGCAATAGATTTCGCCATGATGATCATGTCCGGCTCAACTTCTGACCATTCAATGGCAAAAGCTTTTCCGGTGCGATAGAAACCGGTTTGCACTTCATCGACGATGAAGACAATACCGTGCTCGCGGCAAATTTTTGCCATCGTGCGCACTGCCGCGGGTGGCGCAGCAATGAAGCCGCCTTCTCCGAGCACCGGCTCCATGATGAGCGCGGCCACTTTATCCGGCGCAACGTGGCCGGCAAACAATTCATCGAAAATATGGCGATACTCACTCTCCCAATCAATCGGACGCGAGGCAGAATGCCAGCGATATTCGTAGGGATAAGGAATGCGATAGATTTCCGGCAGAAAGGGGCCGAAGCCGTATTTGTACGGTTTGACTTTGCCGGTGAGGCTCATCGCTAACATCGTGCGGCCGTGAAACGCATGTTCGAACGTGATGACGCCAGGACGTCCGGTCGCGTAGCGCGCAATCTTGATCGCGTTCTCCACCGCTTCGGCGCCGCTATTAGCAAGCATGGTTTTTTTCGCAAATTTTCCTGGCGTGATTTCATTGAGCTTTTCCGCGAGCGCGACATACGGCTCATACGCCATGACGTGATAACACGTATGAGTAAACTTCTGCGCCTGCTCGCTGATGGCCTTCACCACATGCGGATTAGCATGGCCGAGGTTCATCGCACCAATGCCGCCGGCGAAATCGAGGAAGACATTGCCATCGACGTCGGTGACAAGCGCGCCTTCGGCTTTCGCCGCAAAAATCGGCGTGGAATTATACGGCCCGCGCGGCACCGCAGCTTGACGGCGCTGCATGAGCGCCTGGCTCTTAGGGCCGGGGACGGAGGTTTTGAGGTGGATGGATTTCATAGATCTTCTTGTTCAAATTCAATCGTGAAATTCATAAAAGCTCCTGCAGATTACCAAAGATTCGCTATGGGCCGTTTTGAAAAATTGAACGTACAATTAAAATAGAAAGAATAGATCACAAAAACAATAGCGTTGCCAAAAATTGAATCGCTAAACCCACCCCAGCTCACTGAACTGCGGAAAACCGCCTTGCCAAATCCACCAGATGAAAAAGAGCGCAACGGCAATGACATATCCAACCAGGGAGAACAGCATGACCGGGTTTTGTTTGAGTGAATTTGGCTGCTTTTTCGCATGACGCAGAATCCCACCGAGAATCAGAACGGCGCTGGGAAAGAGCAACACGACCGTTTGGCCCTCAACGGCGTCGGTGAAATACGCGAAACCATAGAAGGGTGCACCGGCAAGCGCCAACCAATTTGTTGGGATTGTTTGTAGGTTGGCGGCTAATAGGAGAAAGCTAATTGAGATTCCTAGCACCCCGCTATGCCAGAAGATATGGCCCAGATGTTCATCAAAAAAATAATCGAGCCAGTAGACGGGGGTACCCTCCATGTCGTGCAGATGCCGCGCGATGGCATTGGCGGATAAATTCATCCCCTGTCCGTTGACGTAAAAGATCGACGAGAAAAAGAGAATGACTGTAGTGGGCTTGATCATTCGATCTGAAGCAGCTTGCAAGCTCGCGCGAATGACAAAATACAATTTCCACACCAAAGCGATGACCGCAAATGGTGTGAAGAAATTCAGCAGGTCGCCGGTGGTAAGATGGTTTTTAATGTCATGCGTTAGAAAAGCCGGCATGACGTGCATGAAGGCATAAGCAAAGGCAAAGAGGATGAGCCAAGTGGAGAGATTGCTCGTGCTGGTTGTGGGTTCTGTTTTACCGTGCATGAGGGAAAACTATTTCGTCCCAAACAAGCGGTCACCGGCGTCGCCGAGGCCTGGTAGAATGTAGCCGTAATCATTGAGGCGCTCATCCAAAGCCGCGGCGTAAATGGCCACGTCGGGATGGGATTCGCTGAGTTTGGCAAGCCCCTCGGGCGCGGCGACTATGCAAACGAATTTGATATTTTTTGCGCCGGCTTTTTTGACGATGGCCGCTGCCGAGGCTGCGGAGCCGCCGGTGGCGAGCATGGGATCGACTAAAATCACGTCGGTCTCGGCGATGTTCTTGGGCAATTTCGCATAATACTGCACCGGCTCCAGTGTTTCTTCGTTGCGATACAAACCGATGTGTCCGACGCGCGCTTCGGGAACGAGCTGCAACAAGCCATCCAACATGCCGAGCCCCGCGCGCAAAATGAGCACCAAAGAAATCTCTCGCGCCAAAACTTTGGATTTCGCCGGCATTAGCGGCGTCTCAATGACGATTTCTTTTAACGGATAATCCGCCATGACTTCGTAGAGCATGAAAGAAGTCAGCTCTTTGGTCAGCAAACGAAATTGCGTATGGTCGGTGCGTTTGTCGCGGAGATGAGTGAGCTTGTGCTGGATGAGCGGATGTTCGATGATGGTTAGGTTTTTCATGCAAGGCCTCTAAGATTAATGAAATTCTATTTTTTCCATTTTGAAATCCGCTCGCGTATTCTCCCAAACCCGAGCCGGTCAAACAAGGCCTCGACATTCCCGCGATTGGCGCCGGCATATTTTAGCGCCGCCAAATTCATTTTAATCGGAGCGTCGCAGGCAATTGTCGCCAGTTGTTTGGAAAGAAAGGCGAGCTCGCGGCTCTGTTCCAGCTTGGCGCGAATGGCTGCGGCACCGCGCAAGCTCATCTTTTCCACGGCACCGATTTTCTGATAAATGTCTTCGACCGTCGCAAATTTTCCCAACAGTGCCACCGCCGTTTTCTCCCCGACGCCTTTGACGCCCGGAATGTTGTCCACCGCATCGCCTTGCAAGGCGAGGAGATCGACAATTTGGTTGGCGCGGACGCCGAAATGCTGCTTCACCGTTTTTTCGTTAAAGCGACGGTCTTTGGCAAAATCCCACAGCGTGGTACGCTTGTTGACCAGTTGCGCCAAATCTTTGTCGCCGGAAACAACGACAAATTCACAATCTTTCTTGGACAGCTTGGCCACAATCGTGCCGATAATATCGTCCGCCTCGTAGCGGTTGTCGATGTAAGCCTTCATGCCCAAAGCTTCGGTCACTTGCCAGCACGCGTCGAGCTGTGCCATAAGTTCCGAATCCGGCAATTCGCGTTGCGCCTTGTATTCAGGATAAATCTCATTACGAAAAGAACTGGTCAAGCTGCCATCGAAAGCGACGGCGAGGTGAGTCGGTTCTTCGCGTTTTAAAAGATCGAGCAGGAAAGCGGTGTAGCCGTAAACCGCATTCGCCGGTGAGCCGTCCGGCGCCTTTATCGAAGAGGGAATAGAGAAATAGGCGCGAAAGATGTACGGGCTGGCGTCGATGAGATGGAT
>JBOHQZ010000809.1:0-3581 GCA_050732275.1 bacterium | reverse complement strand
GCGCTATGAACGCATCACATTCGAGAGAAATTTGATCAGCATACCGGGCAAGCCGTTGGCTGCTTTCGTTTGTCCCGGTCGACCGCTGCTCGACGCCACCATTGATTTGATTTTGGAACGTTATCGTGATCTGCTCAAACGCGGCGCAACGTTGATCGATCCTGAAAATCGCAGCGACCAAGTGCGCGCGTTGTTCTATCTTGAGCACTCCATTCAGGATGCGCGCCTGGATCGCCATGGCAACCGGCGCATGATCTCCCGTGAAATGCAATTTGTTGAGATCGAGGGCAGCGGCCAGATCATCAATCCCGGTTACGCGCCCTATCTGGATTATCGGCCGCTCACCGAGGAAGAACGGCTCGTCGTCGCTCCGGCTTTGGAGGCCAATTGGCTGCGCCATGATCTTGAAGCACAGATTATCGCTTACGCTGCCGAACATCTCGTACCGCAGCATTTGCAGGCGGTCAAAACGCGCAAAGAAGAGCTGGTGCGCAAAACCATGGCCGCGGTCAAAGAGCGCTTGACCAAAGAAATCACCTTCTGGGATAACCGCGCGCAGGAACTCAAGGCGCAAGAGCAAGCCGGCAAGTCCATGGCCAGGATCAACTCGGCGCTGGCCCGCCAACGTTGTGATGAGTTGGAAGCGCGGCTGCAAAAGCGCATGGAAGAATTGGAGCAGGAACGCCATCTCTCGCCGTTGCCGCCGGTCGTGGTCGGCGGCGCACTGGTCGTGCCGCAACGTTTGTTGGAGCAATTGGCCGGAACCTCGCCAACTTTTGAAGTGAGAAGCCAGGCCGAACGCGAGCGCATCGAGCGCATGGCAATCAACGCGGTGATGGCGATGGAACGACAGTTGGGACGTGAGCCGGTCGAGGCCGCCCACAACCATCCCGGTTATGATATTGAATCACGTGACCCGCTCGGCAAGCGTCTGCTTTTTATCGAAGTGAAAGGCAAAACGGCGGGCGTACCCACCGCGACGATTTCCAAAACGCAAATTTTGACGGCATTCAACAAGCCCGAAGATTTCATTCTGGCAATTGTGGAAGTAGAGGGCGACCTTGCTAAACCGCCGCGTTACATTCGCCAGCCTTTTCAACGCGAGCCGGATTTCGGGGTGACCAGTGTCAATTATGATCTGATGGAGCTTTTAGAAAAATCTGTAGAACCCTCGTAATGAAATGATCCACGAAGGGCGCGCAGTCACACGAATACAAAACTTCGTTTTCTGCGTAGAGGTATTCTAAACGCCTTGAAGCAAATCTATTTTGGAGAATTGTTTATGATGAGCGCCGAGCTGATTCCCGCCATGACCGATCGCATCGTGCGCGGCTTCGATCCCTTGCGCGTCATATTATTCGGCTCCCACGCCCGTGGCGACGCTGATTCTCATAGTGATATTGATTTTCTGGTCGTCTTGCCGCACGTGAAGAACAAACGCCAGGTCGCTATCGAGATTCGTCGAACCTTGTCAGATTTCCCGATTGGCAAAGACATCGTGGTCACGACGCCGGATGAAATTGCGCGTCTCGGCAATCTCGTTGGAACCGTATTACGTCCGGCCTTGCAAGAAGGGAGGGTGATCTATGAACGAAACTGAACGCCTGGCTCTGGTACAGCGTTGGTTGCGTTATGCGCGCGAAGATTTGCTGGCTGCCGAAGCGATGTTCGGCCAGCAGATCTTTTGGCCCCGCCATGCCTGCTGGCTGGCGCAACAAGCCGTCGAAAAATCATTGAAAGCCGTGCTCGTTTTTCTTCAGATTGATTTTCCTCGACGACATGACCTCGACGAGCAGCGAAATTTGATACCGGAGGGTTGGAAAGTCAAAGCAGATCATCCGGATTTGGCGGCCTTGACGGAATGGGCCGTTGAGTCTCGCTATCCCGGCGATTGGTCGGATGCGACGGAAGAGGAAGCACGTGTCGCCGTGCAACAAGCACGCGCGGTTTGGGAATCAGTACAGGCCGATTTTTCCCGGCATGGCATTGATGCGGAGCAAGCGGCATGACCTACCGCAAAAAACTCATCGAAGTGGCTTTGCCGCTGGAAGAGATCAACAAGCAATCCAGCCGCGAGAAATCCATTCGACACGGGCATCCGAGCACGTTGCATTTGTGGTGGGCGCGGCGGCCGTTGGCGGCCTGTCGCGCGGTGCTGTTTTCTTCGCTCGTCGATGATCCCGGCGAATACTTGCCGGAGAAAGAAGCCGAAGTTGAACGCCAGCGTTTGCACCGGCTCATCGAGCAATTGGTGAATTGGGATAACATCAACAACGAGACGCTGCTGGCGCAGGCGCGCTTGGAAATTGCCCACAGCGTCGCGCGTAATTTGAATGTCGAAGTTCCGATTGGCGATGCCGCAATCCGCGAGTTCTTGGTTGAAAAAGCGCCGCCGGTGCACGATCCTTTTGCCGGCGGCGGCTCGATCCCGCTCGAAGCGCAACGACTTGGCTTACGCGCGTTTGCCAGCGACCTCAACCCGGTCGCGGTGTTGATCAACAAGGCGCTGATTGAGATTCCGCCGAAGTTTGCGAATCGCCCGCCCGTGCATCCCGTAGAAAAGAGCGGGCAGGCGAGTTTCGCACGCGAATGGCGCGGCGCCGCAGGTTTAGCTGAAGACGTGCGTTACTATGGCAAATGGATGCGCGACGAAGCGGAGAAACGCATCGGCCATCTTTATCCCAAAATCAAGCTTCCCTCTCCCCCCGGGAGAGGGGCCGGGGGTGAGGGGGCTGGAGCTGAGGGCCAGGAAGCCACCGTAATCGCCTGGCTGTGGGCGCGCACGGTGAAATGCCCCAACCCGGCGTGTGGCGCGACCATGCCGCTGGTACGTTCGTTTTGGCTTTCAAAAAAGAAAGGAAAGTATGTGTGGTTAGAGCCCGTAGTGGACAGTAAGGCCAAGTCTGTAGAATTTAGCATCATGAAGAGCGAAGCCACCACCTCGAATTCAACTTTCATTGACGTCGGCAGTGGTTTCTTGAATGACAAAGGCAAGAAAGTGAAAGCCACTTTTCGTTGCCTTATATGCAAAGATGGCCTTGCAAAAGGCGAATACATAAATAGTGAAGCTGAACAAGGCCGAATGAAAGTCATGCCGCTGGCGATTATTGCTGATAGTGCAGCAGGCCGAGGGTATCTGCCATTTGACGAGAGTCACGTTAGAAGTGCAGTTGATGAAACTGAGCGTTATTTGTCTGAATCATCAATACGAAGCCGCATACCGACAGAACCGGCACGAGGCACATTCGCCGGCAATGCCCAAGGTCGCATTTATGGTTTTAAAACGTTTGCTGACTACTTCACCCTGCGTCAACTCGTGGCTCTCACTACCTTCAGCGATTTGGTGAGCGAAGCGCGTGAGCACGTGCGCCGCGATGCCGTGGCCGCCGGTTTGGCGAATGATAGCGTTCTGTTGAATGATGATGGCACTGGCGCACAAGCATACACGGATGCCGTGGCGACATATTTGGCGATGGGTGTGAGTCGATTAAGTGATATATGCAATGCTCTCTGTCGATGGGAGTCTTCAAAAACTCAGGTCCGAAATCTGTTTGCTCGGCAGGCAATTCCTATGGTTTGGG
>JBOHQZ010000808.1:0-3585 GCA_050732275.1 bacterium | reverse complement strand
CCGGCGGCATTTTAGTCGAAGCGCGAACGACGCTGGTCTTGGCGAGAAAGTTGAACTGAGGGGACAAAATTTATGTTCTATCTTTTTCTTGACGAATCCGGCGATCTGGGCTTTGACTTCAACAAGCCCGGCACAACGAAATATTTTGTGGTGACGGTGTTAGCTTTGCCATCCGCCGCAGCCAAGCGCGCAATGGAGAAGGCCGTGGAACGTACTGTGAAAGCGAAAATCCATCGTGGCAGAAAACACGAGTCAACCAGCGAACTGAAGGGATCGAAAGCAGTGCACGCCGTCAAACAGCATTTTTATAAACAACTCGCTCAACTTGATTTTTCCGTTTATACGGTTATTTTGAGCAAACGCGCCGTCCCGAAAGACGTAATTAAAGCGAAGTCGCGACTTTATAATCACATGACACGCCAGCTTATTGATCGTTTGCCTTTAAAGCAGGCTGAGACCCGCATCTTTATTACATTGGATCGCAGCAAAGGTTTGCTCGATATACCTGATTTCAATCGCGCCCTTCTGATGCAACTGCAAGGAACGGTAGCGCCGAACGTGCCGATTGAGATTTTCCATGCCGATTCTGCCGCGACAAAATGTTTGCAAGCTGTCGATATGATGGCCTCTGCCATCTTTCGCAAGTACGAATGGAAAGAGATGGAATGGCATGATTATTTTGCCGGCAAGATAAAACTCGAAGAGATATACGAAGCGAGCTAAAAATAAAAAAGAGTGAACCCTATTAAGCTTTTGCCCGGGGCTATGATCCTCAGCCAGGAGGTAAACACCCCGGCCGCTTAATAGGACTTACTCACTCTTTTGTTTAAATATAAAAGTCGTAATCCTAAAAGTCAAGCGATATTTTATGCCCATTGTATCACCTCAGTTACGGGTGGGTAGCGCAGACATCTTGTCTGCAGTCTGGAAGACTGCGCTACGTTTTTCCACCAATAAGTGAGGCATTACTGCCCATTATAGACACCAGGAAAATCCTTTTTCAAACCAGCACAGTGTTTGAGTTGAAAAAAGATTCCTGCGGAATGACAGCCTATTTTTGCATCTGAATAGCTATGAAAGATCAAGAACCGGTCGTGGCCCTCGGAGGTTAACTCATGCCAGATTCAAAAAACTACCAGAAGCTCCGCCTCTTCCTCGCCTCGCCGAGCGACGTGGCCAAAGAGCGCGAGGCGGTTCGCGCCGTCGTGGCCGAGCTTAACAAAACCGGCAGCGGCCTCGCCGACAGCCGCGGCATTCAATTCGAAGTCATCGGCTATGACACCAACGTTGCGCCCGACATGGGCCGGCCGCAGGGTGTGATCTTCAATCAACTGCCGCCGGAATCGTGGAATATTTTCATCGGCATTCTCTGGCAGCGTTTCGGTTCGCCCACCGGCGCAATCGATCCGCAAACCGGAAAGGAATTTGAATCCGGCAGCATCGAAGAATTTTCGCGCGCCTACGAGCTTTGGCAGCAACATGGCGCACCGCGCATTCTGTTTTATCGCAGCAAGCAGCCGATCAATTTTTTTGAATTGAAACCCGATCAAATTCAAGCGCTCCAAAAAGGCGAAGCCTTCTTCGCCCAATTCGGCCCGCGCGAAGACCATCCCGGCTATTACCGCACGTATCAAGCGCCGGAGGATTTCAAAGACGCCGTGCGGCAGGATTTGCAGCAGTTTCTGCTGGCCTATAAAAAAGAGGAACGCCCACCGGCGCCGCCCGCGGAAAAACCTCCCGCGCCCCGTGAAAGCGATGAAGCGCTCCAGCGCCGCTACCTGCAAAAGCTGCAACGCTACTGTGATCTCTTGCCGCTGGCCGCGGTGGATGAAAAAACCGATTCTTCCTCCGGCAATCGCCTCCGGCTCAGCCAGGTTTATATCAACCTCAATACCACGGACTTTGTGGATGAAACCGGCAAGGTGGTAACACACGAAATGCGGGCGCAGCGCCAGGCTGCGGCGCGCGAGGAGAAAGAAAAGCTGCAAGCCTACACCGCGCTGCAAGCCGCGGCGCAACACCCGGCGCTCGCTATTCTCGGCGATCCCGGCTCGGGCAAAAGCTCTTTTCTTAACCATCTCATGTTCGTGCTCGCCGCCAAGCGTTTGCAGCCCGGCGATGAATTGCCGCCGGATTGGCCGCATCCCGCCTGGGCGGGACTGCTGCCGGTGCGCGTGCTGCTGCGCGAGTTGGCGGTCTCGCTCGAAAAGAAAGGCGCCAAAAATTTTCTCAACCTCGGCAGCGAAGCCCGCCGCCGCGAGCTGAGCCGCGTCGTTCACGAGCACATTGCCGAGCACCTCGCCGATTACGACGCGCCGGATTTTGCCGCAGCGCTGAAGACTGCCATTGCCAACGGCAACTGCCTCCTGTTTTTCGACGGCCTGGATGAAGCGGCCACGAGCCAGCGGCCGTTGGTGCGCCTCGCGGTGGAAGAATTTTGTGCCAGCCACCCCAGCAACCGCGGCCTGCTGACTTGCCGCATTCGTTCTTATGAAGGCAAGGCCTGTCTCGAATCATTCAAAACCGTCACGCTCGCGCCGTTTGACGATCAACAGATCGCCGGCTTCATCGCGCACTGGTATGATGCGCTGCCGCAGAAATTCAACGCGGAACAGGCGGCGGCGAAGAAGGCGGATTTGCAAGAGGCCGTAAAACGCTTGCCGCAGGATTTGGTACGCAATCCGCTGCTGCTCACCACGCTGGCCAACATGCACACCAACAGCCTCGAGCTGCCGCGCCAGCGCATCAAGCTCTACAAAAATGCGAGCGCTTTGCTCTTGCAGCGTTGGCAGGCGCACAAAGCCGGCAAAGTTTCGCTCATCGAAGCGCTCGGCTTGCAAAGCGACAAGGAGATTTATCGCGCGTTGTGGGAGCTGGGTTATTTCGCGCAGAAGTCGGAGCGCGGGCAGGCCGCCGCCGATATTCCGCAAACCGAGGCGATCAATATTTTGACCAAGCATTTTGCGCTGCTCGACAAGCCGCTGGTGGCCGCCGGTGAGTTTCTCGATTTTGTCGATCAAACCGCGGGCCTGCTCATCGGCCGCGGCGGGGCGAGCGGCAATGTGTATGCGTTTCCGCATCGCACCTTTCAGGAATATTTCGCCGGCTGCCATCTCGCCAAAGGCAGCCGCAATTTTAAAAGCGAGCTGTTGAAGCTGCTCGCCGAAGGCGATTACTGGCGGCTCACCGCGCAGCTCGGCATTGAAGAATTTTTGTATAATGACAACAACGACGGCGCCGCCATGGACGTGGCCTATTGGCTTTGCCCGCTGCACGAGCTGCGGCCGGCCGATGAGAAAGCCTGGCGCGGCGTGCTCTGGGCCGGCCACTTCGCGCTGGAGATCGGCACTGCCCGCCTTGCGCAAGACGACCTGCCCGAGGGCGGCGTAGAATTTTTGGAGCGCCTGCGCCAACGCCTGATCCGAATTTTTACGGAAAATCTTTTGCCGCCGCGCGAGCGCGCCGACGCCGGCTTCGTGCTCGGCCGGCTCGGCGACCCGCGCGCAGGCGTGATTACCTTGCCGCCGGTTTGGGTGGAATTGCCCGGCGGCAAATTTGTCATGGGCAGCGACGACGGCGAAGATA
>JBOHQZ010000807.1:0-3587 GCA_050732275.1 bacterium | reverse complement strand
CTCTTTGTAAATATCGTCAACACCAAATACGATCACCGGCAGCCCGGCTTTGTAGACGCCTTCTTGATATGTTTTGGCAATGGGGTTGGCATTGGGCTCGAGCAGCAGCGCCGCGCCATCCGGCTCTTCGGGCGAAACCACTATGGCCAAATAAGCTTCCGGAATGTAGAGCTTTTTCTTCTCTTGTGAAAGCTCGAATTCTTTTCGAGCCGACTTATCACTAAGCGTAGCCCCTTTTTTGGACCAAGCAGAATTTTTTTCGCCAGAATACATTTGATCTACTCTTTCCCAAAAACAAAAACGTTGCATTTTTGCAAAAAAACTAAAATTCGTCTGCCGTGTTGCTCATGGTGGTGTCAGCCGAACCTGAGCTTGGCCCGTGCTTTGGCTTTCAGCGCTTCGACTTCCCGGTCGCGCGGTGTGGCCGTGGTCACCAAAGAATCCAACAAATTTTTCGAGATCCGCGCCACTTGATTCACCGCGTTCTCGAAAGCGGCTTCATTGATTTTGGCGGGTTTGTTGAAGCCGGTTATTTTCCGGACAAACTGCAGCGAAGCGGCGCGAATCTCTTCGTCCGTTGCCGACGGCGCAAAGTTATAAAGTGGTTTGATGTTTCTGCACATCGAGCTGTGTCTCCTCAAAATGGTTTCCCAATGGATTGATAAGTAACGTATTCCTGTCTCCTAAATTTGAGCACTCGCTCTTGATAAAGGCGCCCACAAGGGGCGGGGACTACGAATAGTCCTGACATTAGCAATTCTATCTGGCGTGAGCCGTCAGTTGCCATAACGGCTCGCAATGTCTCGTATCGCCGCATTTTCGATCACACGTTCTCGCATGTTTTCAACCGTGGCTTGCAACATCGCGCGCCCAAGGTCAAGACCACGCACATATAAACCAGGGAAAGGTTTCAACAAACGCAAGAGCGGCTGCAGAACTTTAAAGAGCCACGGCCACGAGTCAGAGGATTCGCCGTCGATAAATGCAGGACGCCAGCAGGTTGCACCGACTAGCGCCATGAGATCGTGTTCCGTTTCCGCTTTCACTCGCGACCACATAAAACGGCTGTCCGCTTGCGTCCCTTTGCCGCTGATGAAATGAAATGCGGCCTTCGGGCTTTGCGCTTGCAACACATGTGCTGCCGCCAGCGCGAAATCATGCGTAATCTTCCGGTACTCGGCCTCTTCTGAAACCTGCGTTGAAGAAACTCCCGAACAGAAGAGACAGGCATCGACGCCGGCGAAAGCGGCTTCGATGCCGTCGTAACGCAAATAATCATCGTGGATGAACACGCGGAGTTTGGGATGCACGGCCCGCAACGGACGGCGTGTGATGGCGCGCACTTCCTCAACACCGGCCGCCTCGAGACAAGCCCGCAGCACACTGCCGCCCGCGGCGCCTGTCGCGCCGAAAATGAGAATCTTCATTGATCGACTTTTGTATGTACAAAATTAAGTTCGTATAGAGCCACCTCGGAGTCATCGGGCGACATTTGAACATATTTGGAAAATGCAAATCCCAGCTTTTTGAGCACTTTGATCGACGCCGCATTGTCGGGCGAAACAATCGCTAACATTTTAGCGCGGCTCAAAACGTTCAGGCCGAACTTTAGAACGGCAGAAGCTGATTCGTATGCAAATCCTTTTGACCAAAATTCTGGCAAGAAGGCATAACCGAGATCGACATCATCGAACTGATCGCGTTTGAGCAAACCGCACATGCCAATAGGTTGGAGCGGCTCCTTGAGCGCCACCAAATACAACCCGTGACCGTGTATTTGGTAACTTTTGAGCGGCCCTTCTATAAGATAGCTGGAGGCTTGTTCGATGGTTCGCACACCCTTGTCCCCGACGTTTTGAATGAACGAAGGCTCGTTTAAGAGCCGGAGTATGAACGCAGCATCATCAAGAGTGAAGTGCCGCAGGAGCAGGCGATCCGTTTCCAGGACGATCATGTTAAGCTGTTTCACTTTCCCGCTAATGTCGCGCGCAAGGCCGGCAGAAATTTTTGTCCCCACTTTTCCATTTCGCTTTCGAGGCGTTGGGTGCAATCGCAATCACAGCACGCCCACGGCTCGGAGCCGTTCAAGTCGCGGCAACGCCGGCGATCATGGGCATTCTTGATTTGCAGCAGCTCGAAATATTCTTCCCAATACGGGCGTTCTTCCTCCAGCGGGGTCTGACAAAAACACACCTCAACCCAACAAATGGTTTCGTCGTTGAGCTGACGTGCCTGTGCCATGTCGTGCAAATACTCGTCACCTGCAATCGAGCCGGCGCCGAGCTTTTCCTGATTAATGGCGCACAATAGCGGACGTTCTTTGCCCGGCTTCAATTTTGCCTTAACCAAATAGCGCATTGATCATTGCCTCCATAACGAATTTTAAATTGCAAAATTCCAGTTCCTTTAGTTGTAGCTTAAGCTGCGCTACGTCATTTTGCCCAGCGTCTTCTCGATGCGCCGGTCGGGAACGAGCCATATCACCGCAACGAGAACGTACAGTGCACAGGAAATCCACGCGTTTTCAAAGGCAAGGGCAATGGCCACTGCATAAATCACCACCGAGACCTTGCCCTTGAAGTCGCGGCCAAGGGCGGTCGCGATCGTGGAATCCTTGCCGTGGTGCCTGATCAGCGCGCGAGTCAAAATATAATAAGCCGTCCCTGCCATCAACAGCACCATCCCATAAAACGCCACGGGCCAGGCCTCGAAGTGGTTCTCTCCCATCCAATGGGTCGTGAACGGGATGAGCGACAACCAAAACAGCAGATGCAGATTAGCCCAAAGAATCCGGCCATTCACTTGTCGCGTGATGTGCAGCAGGTGATGATGGTTGTTCCAATAGATCCCGACAAAAGTAAAACTCAGCACATAGCTTAGAAATACCGGAATCAGCGGGCGCAGCGCAGCCAAATCAGCGCCGTGCGGCACCTTTATTTCCAGCACCATGATGGTGATGATGATGGCAATCACGCCATCACTGAACGCTTCCAATCGTCCTTTGCTCATTCGCCACTCAATAAAATTATTTGGCCAGACTCAACTTCAGCAGCTTGACATCATGCGATGCAACTTGGCCAATAAAAGGTTTGTTGGTCTTTCCAATTTCTTTTTTCGCCCATAAATCACGAATAGTGAACGTGGTTTGATTGAAATTTATTCCCCTTTTGGAAAAGCCGTCTGATATGACGCGATCTTTCCATGCAAAGGTGACATCTTGCGCTTCCGGCCCGCGATTCAAAAAACACAAGGCCCATTCATTTTTTGACAAAGGTTTGAACCAGATTTCGAGACTATCCTTCAGCATTAAGCCCTTCGGTATTACACCAATCATATTTCAGATAATCCACGCCCCATCTGGCATATTGCATGGCATCTTGATATTCGCGGCCGCGGCTGCCGGGCCGGCCGCCGCAGGTTTTCCAGCCAGCATCGGAATAAATGCCGAATTTCAATCCCCTCGAATGGATGTAATCAGCCAGCGCTTTCATGCCGGAAGGAAATCGCTCCGCATGCGGCTGAATGAAGCCGAGACTGTCGCGCTCGCCATGCCAGCAGTCGTCAATAACGACATAATGATAGCCCGC
>JBOHQZ010000806.1:0-3589 GCA_050732275.1 bacterium | reverse complement strand
ACCTTTCAAATCTTTCTCGAAATGCTGATAAAGCACTTGTGCATAGATGTGATTGGCAATGGCCAATTGCTGATTTTTTTCGGCAAAAACCCCATACCTCACGCCCAGGTCAATGTCGTCATCCTGAATATTGTATCGATAGCGTTTGCCGATCAGCAAATTTCGCACGATGGGAAAAAGATTCGGTTTTTTGGCATTGTGGAACAGACTGTCAAAATTGGCATTGCGGGAAGCGATCAGCTTTTGAATCGCCTCTTCCGTGTGGCTCGGAAGAATTTCTTGCCGGTGATCGGGCACGATATTCTCGACCAGCAGTTTTGCCAGATGAGAAACCAACCACGGATGGCCGCTGGTCACGTAGTGTACACGCGCGATAACCCGGTCGTCGAACTCCTGCCCGGTCTCCTGGGTGTGTTGCTGATAATATTGGCGAATATTGCCAAGACTGAAAGGCGGCAGATCGTAGTCGACGGCGATATTGAAAGGCGAGGCCGAGCCGATGGACTGCGTTTCATTCCGATAACGGGCTTTTAGATTCTTGATGTCATGCACGCCCGCCAGCGCCACCGCGTGAGGCGCGGGCTTGCGGTAACGTTGGAGAAACATCTCGCGCAGACCGGCCAGAAAACCGATGACGACGTTTTCCGGCACGGCATCGGCCTCATCGATCAGCAACACCAACTTTTGGGGCAGACGTTGACAAAGCGCGCCCAGCCAAGCGAAGAAATCATTTCGATTATTCATGACGGGGGTTGCAATACGATCATCAGCAGAACCCGTATCAGTGTAATTCAATTCTCCGCCAACGTGTGCCGCGACTTCGGAATAGAATTCTGCTTCAGTGATATCGGCGCGTTGGGTGAAGCCTTGAAATGAAAGCAGCGCCGGTGCATAACTGCCGGAGGCCTGCAAATGTTGCGCAAAAAAATTGAGCAGCGTTGTCTTGCCAAACTGCCGAGGCCGGTTGATGACGAAATAGGTTCTTTGCTCGGCCAGCTCCATCAAATTTTTGAGTTGAGGTGTCAGGTCGACGTAATAATGCTCTTCCGGAATGATGCTGCCGGTAATGTTGAACTTCCGCATAAAAGCGTCAATTTTTGTTAGTCCACAAATGCTCCGTTTAAAATTAGCCAATAAATTTTTAATTGTCAATCTGAAAACGCAAACTCCGGTAATGGGTCAGTTACAGGTGGAGTAGCGCAGACATCTTGTCTGCAGTCAGGATGACTGCGCTACGTTTTCCACCCATAAGTGAGGCATTACAAACTCCGTCCGCAGCTCTTCTTCAAAGCGCAGCACGCTCTGATTCTCGTCAAACAGCCGGTAACGAATCTCGCAATGCTCGCCGCCCGGATTGCCAAGCGTGATCGTGCCGCTGGGGCTGGACACTGAATCGCCGAGCTTCAAGATTTTGCTCAACCAATCCATCCAACTCGTCATTTGCTCGAAGGGCGTGGCCTCTTCTTCTTGCGACGAGCGCGCGCTGCGTTTTTTCAACTGGCCGACGAGCACGAGGTGATCCATCGCGCGCGTGGCGGCGACATAGAACAAGCGCTTGCGCTCAGCAATAATTTTTTCGCGGTTGCGCTTTTCGATGATCTTCTTGATCAACGTCGGCGTCGGCTCGAAATCGTTCTCCGAATCCGGCGCTTCGAGGCCAAGCTCGTAACGCAACGTGCGCAGAATGGCGCCGTCCTCTTTGATTTTCATCGCGGCGGTCACGTCGTCGAAACGCACCGGCTCGCGATCGCCGAAATTGAAATGCGCCGTCAAGTCCGGCACGAAAACCATCGGGAACTCCAGGCCTTTGGATTGATGCACGGTCATCAATTGCACCGCGCCGCCGAGTACGATGTCCACGTCCGCCTCGCCCTCTTCGTCAACGTAATCGATGCGCTCGTTGAGCCATTGCGTGAACGTCAGAAAATCTTCCTGATCGTTCAGCGTCGCGCTGCGCGCCCGTTCCAAAAGTTTTTCGATATTCGAGATCGCCTGCTCGCCGCGATTGCCGCGCGCGAGACTAGCAAAGAAGCCGCCTTCGTCGAGCACGAGGCGGAGAAATTCCACCAAGACCATGCGGCGGCTGAGCGCCTGCCAGCGTTTCAACGCAGCATGCGCGCGCTGCAACGCGCTGAAATCTTGTGGCGAGAAGCTGTCGGCATATTGGCCGATGCGGCCATCACCAAGCGAGCAGAGCTTCTCCCAGAGCGTCTCTCCAACCGGCAGGCGTGAGAGCAAATAAATACCCTCGTCAGTAACGTGTCCGATCGGTGAACGCAAGAAGCCAGCTAAATAAATCGCATTGTCCTGATCCGCCAAAAAGCCGAGCAGGTTGCCGAGATCGATCACCTCCTGCCGTTGATAAAAACCTCGGCCTCGCACCACGATAAAATCGATATTCTCTCGACGCAACGCTTCTTCGTAAACCTTGAGCTTGGCGCGGCGATTCAGCAGGATCGCAATCGCTGGACGCCGCGCCGCCGCTTGCTCGCGCACGTATTCGTAAAGCGGCTCATCTCCTGCCAGCACCTCTTTGATTTTGGCGGCAATCAGATGCGCCTCTTTTGTATGCGTATCGATCTCTTCGGCTTGCGGCTCAGCTTGCAAAGCTTCGTCCGGTTTATCGACGTTGCGATCCACGAGCAACAACTCCACACTGCCTTGGCGACGATTCCCGGAGCAAAGCAAGCGCTGCGGCCTGGCCTCGTAATCTTCGTAAAACTCCTGCCCCATCAATTCTGCAAAGAACAGATTGAAAAAATGAATCGGCTCCGCGGCCGAGCGAAAATTGTCGCTGAAAATAATCTCGCCTGATTTGACCGTTTCGTCGGCGGGCAATTTTTCGCTATACTCCTGCTGATAATCTTTTTCGTTTTCACTGGAAGCCGCGAGCGCAAAGGGCTTTTGATACGTACCGCTGAAGCGGTTGGCGGCCATCAGCTCGTCGCGCACTTTGCGGAACAACGTCACATCGCCGCCGCGAAAGGAATAAATCGCCTGTTTCTCATCGCCGACGATGAACAGCCGGTCACCGAAGAGTTTGCTCTCGCCGTCCGAAGCAATCAACTTGACGATTTCCCACTGCAGCGCATTGGTGTCTTGAAACTCGTCCACCATGATGTACAAATATTTTTCCCGCAACTCGCTCACAATGTGCGCGTGCTTCGGCGACTTGAGCAAGGCCAGCACTTTGATTTGCAGATCCTGAAAATCGAGATAATGCTCTTTGGCTTTTTCCTCGCGGTAAGCTTCGAGACAGGAAGTTGCGACCCGCGCCAGCGCTTTGCAAATATCAAAGCCGGCTTCTTCCACCGGCCAGTTGATTTCAAAATCAAAAATGTTAATGCTCTCCAAAGTATTGCGGAGCATCATGAAGCAGATACGCAAACGATCAAGATTCTCCGGCACGCTGGCCCAGGCTTTGGCATTGGCGCCGCTGAGATTGCATTGCTCTAAAACATTTTTCATGACCAGCATGGTTTCAGCCGGATCAAAATCATCGTGCTTTGCAGCAGCGAGCAACGTATGCAAACGCGGCAGCAAATCGAGCAACTCTTTACGGCGCAGGCTGAGCTTGTTGGAAGTATCC
>JBOHQZ010000805.1:0-3597 GCA_050732275.1 bacterium | reverse complement strand
AGTCCTCATTATTACTCCTCTCAAGAAACGCAATTTCCCCGAACGTGTTGACTTCGTGACCAGCCCGGGTTTTCTCACCGGCGGCATTGCCCGCGAAGACATGGGCATCACCGGCCAGGGGCCGACCGTCGTCATCACCGATCTCGGGGTTTTTCATTTTGATCCAGTCACGCGAGAGATGGTTTTAACCGATCTTCATCCCGGCGCCGAAAAGAGCGCCGTGCAGGAGAACATCGGTTGGAACGTTCGTTTTGCTGATGACCTGCGAATCACTGAACCTCCCACCTTTGACGAGCTGCGCCTGATTCGCGAAGAGCTTGATCCGACGCATATCTACATTTAAGCGTGAAACGTGAAAACGTCATGCGTAAGGCGTAAGAGCATCTTGCAATTTTCACCTCTGTTTTCGCAACCGTGTTTCATGAGAAGTGATTCATGAAGAAAAGCGACGCCACCTTTTTCCCAATTATGCTCGTCGCCAGTATTTTTATGATTTTCAGCCTCAAGAACGCTGTGCCGGGAACGATGGGCAAGCTTGTCGGAGTCGTGCAAGACCAAAATACGCAGACGGCGCTGGCGGTGTGCCGGATTACTGTTGAAGGTACGGCTTTGGTTGCGACGACGGATGCCGGCGGCCGTTACTTTATTCTGCAAGTGCCGCCGGGCGTTTATACCGTGACGGCCAGCTTGTCGGGATATGGTGTCGTCAAAATCACCAATATCAAAGTCAGCATGGACTTGACCACGACGGTTGATTTCGCGCTTTCTGCGCAAGTGACGGAACCGAGTGGAGAAACGGTGCTCGTGGCAGAACGCCCGCTAATTCAAAAAGATGACGTGGCTTCGATGCAGACCTTCGACGCGGATTTGATTGAAAACATGGCAGCGGATCATTTCAAAGAGGTGTTGACGTTGAGTTCCAGCGTCACCACCGGCCAAATTCGCCAAAACAGTCCGGTATCCAACGACGAGAGTGGAGAAGGGCTATTTTTTGTGCGCGGCGGTCGCGGCAACGAGCTGACTTTGATGGTGGATGGCATGAATGGCCGCGATGCCATTACCGGTGGCTTGGGCACGGAGATTTCAAATGCCGCGATTGCGGAGCTGCAACTGTTCCCCGGCCACTTCAGTGCGGAATACGGTAATGCGATGAGCGGCGTCGTCAATTTGGCGACGTTGGAAGGCGGGCCAAAAACTTCTCTCAAAATGCGCGGCTTTACCGATGCGCTCTTCGGCCAATCCACTGCTGATTACACTTTCAAACAGCGAGATCAGACGCTTGCAGAAAAGGGGCGGCTCGATCGCGCCAACTGGGGAACTTATCAAGGGCAATTCAGTCTCGGCGGTTCGCTGCCGGGATTCAACGATAAAGTGCGATACTTTGCTGCGGGCGAGTATTTTGAAACCGCTGGCTACATCGGCGTTCTGCAAGATGAATTTGCCCGCCGCGGCACCGCGAAACTATCGTTTTTCCCTTCGGCTCGAAATAAATTTGCCCTCACCGCTCATGCCTACAGCAAAGATCAGGAAATCTACGAGCATGCTTTTGCGCATCAGGGGTTTTTCTTTCAGCGTGTCGATGGCGATTCGGTGGACAATAATTTTGCCGGCAATGATCGTTTGAGCACGCGCGTGTATCAGGGGATTGGGGCTTGGACACACACGTTAAGTTCGAAGGCTTTTTGCGAGTTGAAACTGCAATATTTCACCCGCCGATTTTTTGACCGTGTGCGTGGCGATCCGCAAAGTTATCGTTTTTTGATTTTCTACTCGAGCGAAGAGTTTATCATCGCCGGCGATGATCCGCGCTTTCTCAAGCAGGAAGATCGCCTTTGGCAGGGCAAATTCGATTTGACTTATCAGGTGCATCGCCATCACGAGCTGAAAGCCGGGATCGATTATGGCCATCGCCGGATTTGGCGCCGGCGGCTTTTGCCATCCGGTGATATCACCAATCAACGCATCGACGAAGCTACTTTTTATCCGGTCGCAGCCGCCGCTTATTTGCAAGACAAGATAGAGCACAGGAATCTTGTGATTAATGCCGGGCTGCGCTTGGACTTTTTCGATCTCTACCAACGTCGAGCGGCTGAGGGCAAGTTTCCGATAACGCGATATTCTTTAGATGCCAAATTTCGTTTGAGTCCACGCTTGGAAGTGGCCCAATTAATCAACGAGCGCATGAAACTGCATTTTTCTTACGGCGTTTTCTACCAATTTCCGGAATATAACAAGATCGTTTTCAGCCAAACTCGAGTTGACGGCATTCTCCGTTCAATTCTTGGCAATACCAATCTTGAGCCACAAAAGACGACCGGCTTCGAGGTGGGTTGGGATCAGCAGATTACCGAGTTCATGGCCATTAATGCTACCAGCTTCTTTAAAGATTTTGGGAAACGTGTTTTTTCTTATGTCGATTTCAATAGCCAGCCATTTCCGGTCACCTACTCGATCAGTTACAACCCTTACGATTCCCGCGGCGTGGAAATCAATTTGCGCCTCAGGCGGCGCCATCATTTTGCTGCTTATTTGGGCTACACGCTTTCCCGCACCGAGGGCAATAGCGCGCCTTTCGATACGCGCGACGATCTGCTTGGCCGACCGCGAAACTCGCCCGTGACCAAGCAAGTTATTGTCGACTGGGATCGCCCGCACGTTTTTAATTTCAATATCGATTTTCAGTATGGCAATGACGAAGGCCCGAGAATCGGCGGGTCGCCTTGGCTGCAAAATTTCGGCGTCAATCTGACGGGCCGTTTTCAGAGCGGCTTGCCTTACACACCGACGGATACTCGCGGCCGGCCGATCGCCGAGGAAAATTCCGCGCGCCGCCCTTCGACTTGGCAGCTCGATTTGCGCGCCGAGAAATTCTTTGCGATTGGCCATACAGAGCTCGGCGTCTTTACTGAAATCTTAAACCTCACCAACCGCCGCAACGTGGTCGAAGTGTTTACGGATTCAGGATTGCCAGATCGTTCGAGGGCTCCCGGCTTGACGGAAGGGCAGCGCAATCCCTACAACATCGGCCCGCAGCGCAATATTCGAGTCGGCGCTGGAGTCTCTTTATAATTTTGTAACGCCTTTTAACATAGTTTGAAAATGAAAAATAAAGCGCCCACGGCGACTTCCCGCACCGAATCCTCGCGCAGCAGGAAGGAACCGGTCGATCTCGGCCGTGCGCTGGTCGAGGCGTTCATGACGAACGAGCGCATCAACCAAGTGCTGCTCGACCTGCTCGAACCGAAGATTTGGCGCGAGTATCCACCGTGTTGCAAACGGCGCAACATTGCCACGACCTTCGCCCACATTCACAACGTGCGCCGCATGCGGCTGGTGATGTCTGACAAGGACAAGACAGCGCCACCCAAGCTCGATCGCGCGGAGGTGACAATTGAAGAGGTGAGGGAGGCGCTCGCCCACAGCGCGAAAGCGATGGTGCGACTCATCGAACGCTCACCGGAAACCGGCGGCCATGTTTATAATCATCGCCAGGATGTCGTCGCTCTCGTTTGCGCTGCGATCACCCACGAAGCTCACCACCGCGGCCAGATTTGCCATTGGGCCCGTGAGCTTGGCGCACCGATCACGCCGGAGCAG
>JBOHQZ010000804.1:0-3598 GCA_050732275.1 bacterium | reverse complement strand
TGGCAGTTATGAGTTGAAAGAATCGAGTAATTCCAATGCCACGACTGAGAAAGGGTTCTACGCGCGCGTGTGGAAACGCGGCGCGAATGGCCAGTGGCAAGTGATGTTGGATACAACGAGTCCGTTGCCGCCGGAGGGAAACTAATGATGAGGTAAATGTAACAGGCTTGTTAAAACTAATTCGGTATTTAAAAACCGAGGTGATGGGCAAGGGATTTTAGTCCGCTAAATCTGTTTGATCCGCGTAATGCGGGACGTTTATAGTGGTCTTTCGTAAATCCGATAGCGCTTGTAAATCTCGGCGCCGAGCAGCTTCATGCCGCGGTTGATTAATGCATTGTTTTCCAGTGTCCAGGAAAATTCGCCCGCGTTGAATCCGGCTGCTGTCCCGTGCCGAAACGTTTCCATATATAGCGCGGCGCCGATGCCGCTATTGGTTTGCAGCCGGCGCACCACGCCGAGCGTGAGCACGCGAATATGTTTGATCTGGCGCTTGTAGTAAAGAACTTTCAGCAGGCCAAACGGCAACAGCCTGCCATTGATTTTTTTCAACGCGACATTGTAATCCGGCAGCGACAGCGAGAAGCCAACCGACTCCCCCTCTTTTTCCACTATAAGCGCCAGGCGCGGGTCCACCACCGGCTTCAAATCCTCGGCAAGAAACTCGAACTCGGCGTCCGTCATCGGCACAAACCCCCAATTCGCGCTCCACGCATCATTATAAATCTTCTTGACGATTTCCACTTCACTCCAAAAATTTTTTACGTTCATGGTGCGCAGGCGGATATTTTCTTCCTGCAACACTTTTTCGCCGATGCGGAGAATTTTCGGATTGATGCCGTGCGCGCTCGTCATCCACCAAGCGAAAAGATCCATGGCTTTGCCGAATCCCGTCCTTTCGATTAGCTCGATGTAGTAACGCGGGTTGTAGGTCATCAAGATGGCCGGCGCCGAATCGAAGCCCTCGACGAGCAAGCCACAGGTATCGTTCGTGGAATAGTTGGCCGGGCCGCGCAGCGCCGTCATGCCGCGCTCGCGTCCCCAGTCCGCCGCTCTTTCCAAAAGCGCCGTGGCCACCGCCTGGTCGTCGATGGATTCAAAGAAACCGAAAAAGGCGCAGCGCTCGTTATGAAATTTGTTGTGGTTGTTGTTGAGAATGGCGGCGATACGGCCGACGGTCTCGCCGTTGCGCCGGGCCAGAAAAAAATCCGCGGTGGAGTGTTGGAAGAACGGATGCTTCTCCTTGTTGAGCAGCTTCTTCAAATCCATGATCAGCGGTGGAACCCAGTGCGGATCGCCGCGGTAAATTTTCCATGGCAATAGCATAAACTCGCGCCATTCGCGAGAGCTCGTAACGGGAATAACTTCGATAGTGGGCAAAAGTTTTCTACCTCCGGAATACCCCGATTTTATTTTGTAAAGTCAAAGAAGCCGTCATAAAGCGTCTACGGAATCAACCCACATTCACGGCCGAGACGGCCGAATACGCCTAAAACGTGGTCCAGCTCGGCTTCCGTATGCGTAGCCATGTAGCTGGTGCGAATGCGGCCTTGCCCTGGCGGCACTGCCGGTGTGATCACCGGGTTGGAAAAAACGCCGTTGTCAAACAACAATTTCCAAAATGCGAAGGTTTTCATGTCATCCCCGACGAGTATCGGGATGATCGGCGTTACCGAGTGGCCCGTGTCGAAACCGAGCGCGTCAAAACCGGCTTTCATCTTGCGGGTGTTTTTCCACAAGCATTCGATGCGCTGCGGCTCCTGTTCGATAATGTCGAGCGCCGCCAGCACCGAAGCGGTAGAAGCCGGAGGCATGCTCGCCGAGAAGATCAACGATCGCGAGTGATGCTTGATATAATCGATCACATAAGCGTCGGCAGCGATGAAACCACCCAACGACGCAAAAGATTTGCTGAACGTTCCCATCACGATGTCGACCTTGTTTTCGAGGCCGAAGTGCTCGCCCGTGCCGCGGCCGTGTTTGCCCAAAACGCCGATAGAGTGCGCGTCGTCGAGCATGATGCGCGCTTCGTATTTTTCCGCCAGCTTGACGAGATTCGGCAAATCGATAATATCACCTTCCATGCTGAAAACGCCATCGGCAACGATCAGCTTGCCGCCGGAATTGGGATGGCGCTTGAGCAAGCGTTCGAGGTCGTTCAAATCGTTGTGCTTGAATTTGACGGTTCGCCCAAAAGAAAGCCGGCAGCCATCGACGATACTGGCGTGGTTGGCGCGGTCGGTAAAAATGACGTCGTCTTTGCCAACCACGGTGGCGATCGTGCCGAGATTGGTTTGAAAGCCGGTTGAAAAGCACAGCGCCGCTTCGCGCTTCATGAATTTTGCCAAACGGTGCTCCAGCTCTTCGTGCAATTTGAGCGTGCCGTTGAGAAAGCGTGAGCCGGTGCATCCGGAACCGAATGTCTCTATTGCCTTTTGCGCGGCTGCTTTTACCCGCTGGTCCTGGGTCAGACCAAGATAATTATTAGAGCCGATCATCACCAGCTTACGACCGTCGATCACCACTTCGGAATCGGCTCCGGACTCGATAGCCTTGAAATAAGGATACCAACCTTCCGTTCTGGCCTGCTGCGCCCGCGTAAAGTTGCGACACTTCTCAAATAGATCCAAACTTTTCCTCCTCGGATTGATTATGAAGTTTTTGCAATAAAAGCAAAAAAGTTATAAATTAGATAAATATAAGGAATGGCGCTTTAGAAAGCAAGCGCTAATCTAACCGTCTTAACAAGACCGCAATTGGAGATAACATGCGTACACTGGTAACCGGAGCCACTGGATTTATCGGCAGTCTTTTGATAGAGCGTTTGCTTGATCGCGCACAACAACCGGAGCAAGAGCCTGCGCAGGTTTTTTGTTTGGTGCGCCGGGCTACTTCCGGCACTTGGCTGGAAAATGTGCCGGTTGAATTGGTGCATGGTGATCTCTTTGCGGACGCGGTGTTGATTCCGGTTCTTTCGAATGTGTCGCATGTAATACATTTGGCCGGTGTAACCAAAGCACGAACCGAGGCCGAATACTTTCATTCCAACGCCGAGACCACCCGCCATTTTTTGGAGCTTTGCGCCCGCCACGCCCCCAACCTGCAAAGGTTCGTTTATATCTCCAGCATCGCGGCGGCCGGGCCAAGCTCGGATGGTCGCTTAGTTAGTGAAGATGAGCAACCGCGGCCAATGTCGATCTACGGCCGCTCGAAACTAGCGGGCGAGCTTGCCTGTCAGGAATGGCGCGGCAAGCTGCCCATCACCATCATTCGGCCGCCGGTGGTGTACGGCCCGCGGGATAAAGATGTATATCAATATTTCAAGCAAGTCAAAATGGGGCTGCGGCTGCGGCTCGGTCGCCACGAGCGTAAGGTGAGCATGATTCACGTGCATGATCTTGTCGCCGGCATCATTCTCGCCAGCGAGCATACTCACGCTGTTGGAGAGACGTATTTCCTGACGAATCCTCGCCCTTATGACTGGCACGAGCTTGGCCAAGCCGTAGCAACGGCCATGCAGCGCACAACGCTTTCGATCACCGTTCCGGAAGCCGTAGCGCCGGCGTTGGCTGCGGTGAGTGAGCTGGGCGCCAAAATT